>JAKOOG010000067.1 GCA_022701545.1 Weeksellaceae bacterium
TTGAGGATTGGTCTTGGTTTTTTGAATGCATATATTCCATAATATTTAATTTTATTCTTAGAAAACACGAAGATTGGGCCAATTTGGTTTCATTCAGATATGAATAAATTCGATTACATATTTAAAAGAGTAAATTTATATTATTCTACGAGTCATCCACATCTGATAATTAGCATTACGTTTTGTTTTTTGATTTTACACAACTTTTTAGGGAGGTATTTAGAGTAAGAATATCTTTTGTGTTACATCATTTGTATAGGATAATCCGATATTTGGTAAAAGTTGTTAAGACGGAAATTTCGAATACAGCGGCGGTGCATTGTCTAAATTTCAGGAATGTGACTATCCGCTAATTCTTGATAGGTTGCATTTTAACGATGGGCATCATCAAATTGATACTCAGAGCCGCTTTTCATATTGGTTAGAATTGAAAGTATCATTTAAAGGATCAGACAGAAAAAAACGGATATTTCCGAATTGAAATCCTTGCTGACGGTAATCTTATCCTACCTAGATAAAAAGAAAGCCAAATGAATATATATAGCGTAAATGCCGGATAAGATCATCCAGAAGAAGCATTACTGTCGGAAAATCTTGGTAATTTCTGCACTTACAAGCAATACTTATTTTATTGGAATCGGGCTGGAATTTCATAAAAACAAAAAACCCTAAAACACTGTAATTAAGTGGATCAGGGTTTTTAAGAGGTACCTAGCGGATTCGAACCGCTGTGGATGGTGTTGCAGACCACTGCCTAGCCGCTCGGCCAAAGTACCATTTACCATTTTTCAGGTGTGCAAATATACTAAAATTTAGTTTTCAACAAAAATTTTTAGACAAATTCTTTCATGTCGATGCCTGCTGTCTCGCTTTTTGCCTGTCTTTCAGCCTTATAATTTTCAATTATTTCAGATCCCGTCCAAAATCAGTTTCAGAGTCGCATTCGTATCAATCACGGCTGTGATTCCATACGGGTTCATCAGGACCTGCCCGGGTTTAAGATCAAAGACTTTTCCTGTGATCTTCAATCCTTTGTAGTATTCTTTGTTAAAAGCATCTTCTATGCTTTTTTTCGAGCTGCTTTCCAGTTCCTGGGTCGGAATTCCGTATTCTTCTTGGATCATTTTTATAATCCGGCCTTTAAAAAGCAGGGTAGCTGTCTTTTGTAAGATGTTAGCCGTCCGCAGATTGAATTTCGTATTCGACAGCACGATTTTCTTTTTTGCTTCGTCGTAAATGGGGATTCCGGAAATAAAGGCCTTCCCATTTACATAGCCTTCCGTTTCAGCTTCGATCATCACCCTATTGTCTGCGCCATACACTTTAATATCTTTAATTTTTACGGAAGATCCTCTAATGTCGTATTCTTTGTCTAAAAATAAATTCCGGGCAATTTCGGTCGCTTGCGTAAAAGGAATGTTTGCCGTTGTCTGAAGCAGGAATTTATCGGTTAAAGCAGGAACAACGCTAAAATCCGTGACTGTTTTTACGGGTGGGGCAGAGGCCGGCCTGTTTCCGGTAAAAGTTTCGGAATATACGTCGATTCCCAGATTGGTATTGATCTGATTGCCATAAAATTTTAGCGGCGTGATATTAACACTGATCGGCGTGATTTTCAGCCAGGTTTTGTATTCTTCCGAAATATTGAAGGGATTTGAAAAAATATTCCAGGCCATTACGGCATATTGCTGGAAATTGAGCTGCGTGGCCAGCTGCTGGTCGATTGTTTTGCTGAATTTCAGCTGTTGTTCAATCAGGCTTTTTTCCACCAAACCGGTAATCGGAATCTGGATTCTGCCGAAATCGAGAACAGGCTTTACTACCCAACGGAATCCATTGGGTTCCGTCGTGGTTTTTAGGGTCCAGTTGTTCTGAAAATTAATGGTGGTGCTGAAAGACATTACCGTTTCAAAAGTCGTGTTCTGGTAAGTGCACAGTCCAAGTGTTCCGATGCCTTTTTCTGCCCACACTTTAAGGGGAACCTCGATTAATATATTTTGGTTGGTTCCTCCGACAAGCCGTATCGGGCGTGTTTTCCAGACTTTTACTTTAAACTGGTCATTGTCGTTATCTGTATAGGAATTGTCCTCATAAATAAGATCTTTTACCGAAGTATTGATCATATTGCTGATTTCCGCTAACGGAATCGTTACAGGCATGGTGATGCCGGATTTCAGTTTCGGAAAATTATAATTGACGGGTTGGTTGTCATTGATGGCCTGTCCAAAAGCAACGCCAGACAACATCATAAATAATAGTTTGATGATTTTCAACAGTACAATTTTAAAGGAATTAAAAGATGCTTTAATTTGCGGGTTTAAAACTCCGTTCCAGTTCGATACCGGCTCCCTGCATTTCGCCCTTCATTGGTGGGGCTGTTTTTGTAATTTTTATTTTAGCATAATCAATCTGCGGGAATTTCTCATGTATTCTGGAAATGATCCTTCCGGCCACATGCTCCAGCAGCTTGGATTTAATCTTCATCTCATTGTGGATGATTTCATTAACGTCCGCATAGCTTATGGTATCATTCAGATCATCGGACTCGGCCGCTTTCCATAAATCGGTGTGAAGTTCCGTATTCAGAATATAATAGGTGCCGATGATATTCTCTTCCGGCAGAACCCCGTGGTAGGCATATATTTTTATATCTTCAAGATAAATCTTGCTCATTCCTGTTTCGTTTTATTAAGCAAAAATCGTTTTAATTCTTCAAAATCAGGTTGCATTTCAATACTTTTTTTGTCTTTCTTCATTAATTCTTCCAGTGATTTCGGGATCTCAGTTTTGATTTTTACTGCTTTTTCGATGGCCTCAGGAAATTTCACAGGATGGGCTGTTCCCAGAATAAAACCTTTAGTGCCCGGATTTTCTTCTAAATATTGTTCCAGAGCAGTATAGGCGACTGCACTGTGCGGTTCGAGCAGGTAATGGTATTTTTCGTAGACTTCTTTTATGGTCTCCAAAGTTTTTTCGTCATCAACAGAATATCCTGAAACGGCACCTTTTATTTTTTCAAACCGGTTTTCAAAAAGTTCGGAGACCCTTATAAAGTTGCTTGGATTTCCTACGTCCATTGCATTGGAAAGCGTTGGTACCGTTTCTTTCTGAACCAATTCCCGGGTTTCTAAATACTTCGGAATGCTGTCGTTTTTATTGCAGGCCGCGATAAAGTGTTCGGCAGGCAAACCCCTTACATGGGCAAGAATTCCGGCGCAGATATTCCCGAAATTTCCGCTCGGAACACAGATCACAGGCGGCTCCTTTTCTGTTTTCTGCCACTGTTTCAATGCGAGCAAATAGTAAATTTGCTGAGGAAGCCATCTCGCTACATTAATGGAATTGGCAGAGGTCAGAAATACATTTGAAGTAATTTCCTGATCCGAAAAGGCCTGTTTTACCAGACTTTGACAGTCGTCGAAGCTGCCGTTGATTTCCAGTGCAGAAATATTTTCACCAAGTGCCGTGAGCTGTTTTTCCTGAACCGGACTTACTTTGTTTTTCGGGTACAAAATCACGACATTTATTCCCGGTGTTTTATAGAACCCATGTGCCACTGCGCCTCCGGTATCTCCTGAAGTGGCTACCAAAACCGTAACTTTCTTATCCTTATCTTTTAGAAAATAAGACAGGCAGCCGCTCATGAATCTTGCGCCGATGTCCTTAAAAGCTAAAGTTGGCCCATGAAAAAGCTCGAGGGAATAGATATGTTCATTAATTTTTTTCAAAGGAATTTCAAAGCTGACGGTTTCTGAGACAATTGCTTTTAAAATATCCCTCGGAATTTCATCTCTTACAAAATCTTTCATGCATTGGAAGGCAATTTCTTCATCGGAAAGCTGGTGCAGGTTTTCGATCAGCTGCCGGTCTAACGGTGGAATAGATTCAGGGAAAAACAATCCTTTATCTTTTCCTTGGCCTTTAATGGTTGCTGCACGGAAATCAACGATTTCCTCATTGTCTTTTAAATTATAGTAATTCATTCTGTTCGGTTTTAATCAATAACGGTAATTCCTGACGGATTTATTTTTGAAACATAGACCAGGCTTTCGATTCCAGTTTCATCGTATACGGTCTTCATTATTTCTGCAATGTCCTTTGAAATCCTTTCGGTTTCAGACAGCATGAATAGGGAAGGGCCTGAGCCTGATATACCTCCGCCCAAAGCTCCAGCTTCCATGCTTTTTTCTTTTATTTCATTAAATTTCGGAATGAGAATGCTTCTGACGGGTTCGATAATTACATCTTTCAGGCTTCTGCCGATCAGTCCGAAATCGTTTTTCTGAATTCCTGCGACCAGTCCGGCAATATTTCCCCATTGTTCTATCGCATCTTTCAGGAGAATCTTATTCTTCAGAATCTGTCTTGCGTCCGATGTTTTTACCTCAATCTGCGGATGTACGGCCGTTACGAATAAATCCGGGGCATTCAGCGGAATGATATCTACCGGGTCCGAGGATTTAACCAATGTGATTCCCCCATAGATACACGGAGCAATATTATCTGCATGCTTTACCCCGGATGCGAGCTCTTCACCAAACATGGCAAAATAAACAAGCTCTTCCCTGGTGAAGACATTTCCCAGCAGTTCATTGGCACCTACGGCAGCTCCCGCGGCACTTGCGGCACTCGATCCAAGCCCGCTTCCCGGTTTTATTCTTTTATTGATGATTAACTCAAATCCATTTTTAAAGTTCAGGTGTTCCATGATCTTCAGCAGGACAACGCCGGCTACATTTCCGGAAGGCTCTTCCGGTAATCCAAAACCGTCTGTATGCCGAATAATCACTTCCGGCGTTTCAAGCAGCTTCAGTTCCATTTCATCATAAGGTTCGTGGATAGCCATTCCCAGGATATCAAATCCGCAAACCAGATTGGCCACGGTGGCCGGTACTTTTAATCTTACATTTTTCATAGATAACATTTTAAACGGAACGTACAATATCAGCAAAAATACCACTGGCCGTAACTTCTGCGCCGGCTCCTGCGCCTTTCACTACCAAAGGCTGCTCAGAATACCTCAGCGTTTTAAAGATAACAATGTTGTCTTTACCGTACAGATGAAAAAGATCGCTTTCCGGAGCCACATGCTGCAATCCTATTTTTGCCTTTCCCTCTTTGAATTCAGCAACATATTTTAAGATCTTTCCGTCGCTTTTCGCATTTTCGAGTAACCGTTTAAAGTGATCTTCATATTTGAAAAGAGCCTTGTAAAAATCTTGCACACTTCCTTTCATGCATTCTTCAGGCAGGAAGCTTTCATTTTCAATAGTGTCGAAATCAAGCGGATAGCCTGCTTCTCTTGCCAGGATCAGTATTTTCCGGGCAACATCTGTTCCTGCCAGATCAAGCCTAGGATCCGGTTCGGTGTAGCCTTCCTGTTGGGCCTGCGCCACCACTTCTGAGAAAGGCTTGCTGCCATTATAATGATTGAATACGAAATTCAATGTTCCGCTCAACACAGCCTGAATAGAATTGATCCGGTCACCGCTTCTGATGAGGTCATTAATGGTTCCGATGATGGGAAGTCCGGCTCCGACATTGGTTTCAAAGAAAAACCGGCAGTTGTGGTTACGGGCCGTATCCTTTAAATTTTTATAATTCGCGAAGTCTGAAGAGGCCGCAATTTTATTGCACGCTACAATATTCACACTGCGTTTTAAGAGTTTTTCGTAGACAGAAGGAACTTCCGGGCTTGCCGTTACATCTACGAAAACGGAATTTCTCAGGTTTCTGGAAATAATTTCATCAGCAAAATTTTCCTCAGAAAATTCGTTTCCGTTTTCATTTAGCTTTAAAAAGTCATCTTCAGAAATTCCTTTATCGGAAAAAAGCATTTTCCGGCTGTTGCAAAGTCCTGCGATTCTTATATTGATCGAAAGGTTTTCCTTCAGGTATTCGTTCTGATCATAGATCTGGCGGATTAATTTTGTACCTACATTTCCGGTTCCGCAGATGTAAAGGTGAACCTGCTTGATCTCAGATTCAAAAACTTCTTCATGCAGGATGTTAACTGCTTTCCGGATATCTTCCTGTGAAATAACGATGCTGATGTTTTTTTCCGAAGAACCCTGTGCGATCGCCCGGATATTGATGCCGTTGTTTCCGAGACAGCCAAACATTTTTGCGCTTACGCCGCTTCTGCTTTTCATATTGTCTCCTACCAGGGCAACGATGCCGAGACCGGTTTCAATTTTTACAGGCTCAACCCTTTTTAATTTCAGATCATCTTCAAAGGAGGTACTGATCGCTCTGTTCGCAACGGAAACATCTTTTTCATTAATGGCGACGGTGATGGAGTGCTCCGACGAACTTTGGGTAATCAGAATCACACTGATCTTTTCATGATTGAGACACTGGAATAATTTTGCGGAAAATCCAGGAATCCCGATCATCCCGCTTCCTTCAAGGGTGAGCAGCGCAATATGGTTCATATTTGAAATTCCCACTGCAATTTCCTGGTTTTCATTAGCTGATATCTTCGGCTGATGGGAAATTAAAGTTCCGTAAACTTCAGGATCAAACGTATTCCTGATTCTTAAATCAATATTTTTTGCCATCACCGGCTGGATGGTCGGTGGGTATAAAACCTTTGCGCCAAAATGGGAAAGTTCCATCGCTTCAGCATATGAGATTTCAGCAATCGGTTTTGCCGCAGACACTAACCTGGGATCTGCAGTCATCATGCCGCTCACATCCGTCCAGATCTCAAGTTCTTCCGCATCAGTTGCGGCGGCAATAATGGATGCCGTATAGTCGGAGCCGCCCCGGCCGAGCGTTGTACGGTTTCCATCTTTGTCTTTGGCGATAAACCCCGGAGAAATGGTAATCCGGTGGTGGTTTTCCGCGAAATATTTTTTGATGTTTTCTTCCGTACGTTCATAATTTACCTTTGCATGGGTAAAATTACTGTCGGTGACGATTTGCTCGGCAGAATTCATCCACGACGCATCCAAACCTTCGGATTGAAGTTTTGCATGAATGATTTGGGAAGAAAGAAATTCTCCGTATGAAGTGATCCTGTCTTTCGTTTTTATGGTAAATTCTCCCAAGACGAAAATTCCGTTGCAGATCTCTTCGATATCATTAAAATGCTTTTTGACGAAACTTAGCCATGCGCTCTGCGCTAGGATCGGCATGAGTTCTTTTACCAGATTCAAATGTTTGTTTTCGAGTTCTCTTAGGATTTCCGGATAAGACTCTTTTTGATCAGCGGCAGATTCTGCTGCATTGATCAATTGGTCGGTTACCCCGTGAAGTGCTGAAACGACTGCCACTATTTTACTTTCTGCAGATGCTTTTTTTATAATGTTTTCGACCTGCCATATATTTTGAGCATTGGCAACAGAGGTGCCTCCAAATTTTAAAACTTTCATTGCGAATTGTTTTAAGTTATAGAAAAAATGAAATTTACTCTTTCAGAAAAGAGTACATGCCTGTGAATAATATGTGAAAATCGACCCCGTTATGGGGTAATAGTAGTCGTTGTTGTAATAATAGAAACAAAAGAAACCTCCGAAATTGAAAAATTTCGAGCTGAAAGATCAGATATGTTTCTTAAAAAATTCATCGTAACTGAAACAAATGTACTAATTATCTTTAGAAAAGCAAGAGAATTTTAGATTATTTGCATCTTTTTAAAACTAAATTTCAATGATCATGATTTCAATATATTCAATTAAGGCGATATCTTACTCAGAGAAATATTGTACCAGATATAATTTTTCACATCAATAAGAAATATTTTCAGTCATGCGTAGAAGTTATATGAAAAAATAATATATTTAAAACATCAAACTAAAAATTAAAAACTTATGAAAAATCTGAAAAAATTGGCAAGAAAAGATCTGTATAAAATCAGCGGAGCGGCTAACTGCACCGGATGCCCTACAGGAGGATATGGACCTGGGGGAGCGTCCAACGGTTATACCTATTCCTGTGAAGATTATAACGTATTGCCAAGCCGGTGTAAATCATGCGTATTGGTAAGTTCTGAATGCTTCAGTTCCAACCCGCAATAGTATAACATAGAAATAAGAAGGCTGCTTAGTAATAGGCAGCCTTTTATTTTTAATTAACAATTATCAGGAATATAAAGTCCTCTGGGAACACAGATCAGTTGGCCGCTACATCCTGTCCCGCAGGTTTCGTGAATTTCACAATTAAGCTGACAGGTTTCGCTTCCGCCGTTTACCTTTTTAAGACTATTCCGGTCTAATTTTTTTAGATTTTTCATGTTGAATATTTTAGTTCTTTCCAAATATAGATAAATATTCAATATAAGGTGAAAAATTATTTAATGCTTTTCGAAAGATCAAGCATCGCCTCAATCGGCTTTAATGCCTTCAATCTCAATTCTTCATCCATCAGGATTTCAGGAAGCTCGTATTTCATACATAGGTATAGCTTTTCCATCGTATTGCGTTTCATATAGAAACACTCGGAACAGTTGCAGCTTTCATCGAAAACCAGAGCCGGGATCAGTTCTTTATGAGGGGCACGTTTTTTCATTTCGTGAAGAATGCCTTCTTCCGTAGCGATGATGAATTTCTGGCAGTCGTCCTGTTCCACAAAGTTCAGCAGGGCAGAAGTGGAGCCGATAAAATGAGCAAGCTTCAGAACCGCTTCTTCACTTTCCGGGTGGGCAATCAGTTTGGCATCCGGGTTATCGGCCAGTTGTTTGGCAATTCTCTCCATGGAAAATGCTTCGTGAACAATGCAGCTGCCATCCCAAAGGATCATGTCGCGGCCTGTTTTCTGAGAAAGGTACCTTCCCAGATTTTTATCCGGAGCGAAGATAATCGGCCGGTCTTTCGGCAATGCCTCGATTACGGTTTCAGCGTTTGAACTGGTAACAATAATATCACTCTCTGCCTTTGTCTCCGCATTACAGTTGATATACGTCGCAACCAGAGCATTCGGATGCTGCTCGCGCAT
Organism: Weeksellaceae bacterium; assembly: GCA_022701545.1. Classification (GTDB taxonomy): domain Bacteria; phylum Bacteroidota; class Bacteroidia; order Flavobacteriales; family Weeksellaceae; genus Chryseobacterium. The sequence continues at coordinate 8,938 of JAKOOG010000067.1, forward strand.
CTTTCTCAGTCCTTCTCCTGAACAGCCGTCTGCCAAAGAGCATCCCGCCATCGTATCCGGAAGGACCACTTTTTTTGTCGGGTTTAAAATTTTTGCCGCTTCAGCCATGAAGTGTACCCCGCAGAATACAATCATATCGGCATCGGTATCTTTGGCCTGTCTTGCCAGCTGCAGGGAATCTCCTAAGAAATCGGCAATATCCTGGATTTCTCCGGGCTGGTAATAATGCGCTAAAATCACCGCATTTTTCTCTTCTTTCAGCTTAAGAATCGCTTGTACGAGTTCCTCGCCTTCGGGAATAATCAGGTCTTTGATGTCTAAAAATCCCCTTACCGGAATTGCAGATTTAGCTTTTTCTAATGTTTCGGTACTCATATCCACCTCAATGTTTTGGTTTATCGGAAATCATAAGTCAAAAATTAAACCTTAGCTTCCGATAAAATGTTGTATTAAACTTTCTATTTCTTTTTTTGCTTTGTTCAGATCGGAATTAATCACGATTTGATCAAATTCCCTTGCGTAAGACATTTCTTCTTCTGCCTTGGCAACGCGGATTTTAATGGTTTCTGTATCATCGGTTCCTCTGGAAATCAGTCGACGTTCCAGCTCTTCAACGGAAGGCGGTTCGATAAAAATGGATAAAGCCTGTTCTCCAAAATATTTTTTTAAAGAGATGCCGCCTTTCACATCCACATCAAAGATCACGACTTTTCCCTGGCTCCAGATTTTTTCCACTTCGGATTTCAGGGTTCCGTAATATTTATCGGTATATACTTCTTCGAATTCCACAAAGGCATTTTCCGAAATTTTCTGCCTGAATTCATCCGGTGTTAAAAAATGGTAATCCACTGCATGCACTTCACTGCCTCTCGGAGGTCTGGTCGTACAGGAGATTGAGAACTGAAGCTCACCGAATACTTCTAGAGCGTGTTTTACCAATGTTGTTTTCCCGCTTCCTGACGGTGCGGAAAATATGATAACTTTACTGTTCAATGTTTTTGATTTAAGGTTTAAAGTTAAATTCATCGCATCTATTTTCAAAGTCTGTTAAACATTGAATTTTAAACATCCAACCTTGAATTAAAGTACGTTCAAGGTCTGTTCTTTGATTTTTTCCAGATCGTCTTTCATCATCACCACCAGCTTCTGGATGGCGGCGTGATTGGCTTTGGAACCCAATGTATTGATCTCACGGCCGATTTCCTGGGAGATAAACCCAAGTTTTTTCCCGTTGAAATCTTCATGGTCCATTACCTCTTTGTAATATTTCAGGTGTTGGGCAAGTCTTACTTTTTCTTCCGAAATATCCAGTTTTTCCGTAAAATAAGCCATTTCCTGATAGAAACGGGTTTCATCTACGTTTTCAAACTCTTTCAGTGATTTCTGGTAGCGCTCTTTTACCGCAACAATTCTTTCCTCCTCAAAAGGAACCACTTCGGCGAGATTTTTCTCAATATTCTGAAGATTTCTTCCCAGTTCTTCGTGCAGGATATTTCCTTCCGTTTTTCTGAACTCTTCAAAACGGTCGATGGCCGCATGTACGATTTTAGCGAGTGCTTCCCATTCTCCCTCAGACAATTCGTCGGGTCTCGAGGTAATGGCATCCGGAAAACGGACGGCCATTTTCAGGTACTCGAAATCAGGCCCGTCGGAGGCTACACTCTTAAGTTCGCTGATATAGGAATCAATAAGGCTTTTGTTGATTTTTACATCGGTAGACTCTTCCAGGTTCTCCAGATTGAGGTAGCAGTCTACCTTTCCGCGGATAATCCGGTCGTTAAGAATCTTTCGGATCTCGAATTCCTTCTCTTTATACCGGAGCGGAATTTTAATATTCAAATCAAAGCTTTTACTGTTCAGCGATTTGATATCGATTGTGATCTTCTTCCCTTCAAAAACACCTTCGGCTCTACCAAAGCCGGTCATTGATAAAATCATAGTTTTTTATTGTAGTACAAAGATAAACATTTTAAGTCCATCCTTTACAAATGAAATTCAGCAGACTGTTTTATCCCACATTTAATTTTAACGATAAACTAATCAACGTGAACTCGAAGTAGAATTCGGATTAAAAGGCTGAAAGAGGGATGCCGGATACAAATTAAATATGGTCGAATTCAGGTTAAATAAAGAAAGAAGTCCTTGTATTCACTGATGTTTTCTTGATAAAATTTAAATAATCTCATTTTTGTAAATTTGTCCTGTGAAAAGTAAAAATTTAATTTCTGTTGTAGGGCCTACCGGAATCGGGAAAACGAGATTGGCTATTGATCTGGCGAAATATTTCAGTACCGAAATTGTTTCCTGCGATTCGAGGCAGTTTTTTAAGGAAATGAAAATCGGAACGGCTTCGCCTTCATCTGAAGAACTGGCGGAAGCAACGCATCATTTTATCGGCAACCTTTCGGTGGAAGACTATTATTCCATCGGACAGTATGAAGAAGATGCCCTGAAAAAACTTAACGGACTTTTCGAAAATCATGAGACGGTGATTCTTGTGGGCGGAAGCATGATGTATGAAAAAGCGGTAATCGAAGGACTGAACGACCTTCCGGAAGCGGATGAAGACAACCAGAAGAAATTACAGGCTGTTTTTGAGAATGAAGGCATAGAAAAGCTTCAGGAGCTGTTGAAGGAACTCGACCCGGAATATTTTGCCGTTGTTGATTTTCACAACCACCGGAGGCTGCTGCGTGCCATAGATGTGATCTGGCAAACCGATAAAAAATATTCCGAGCAGATTGCCGTATCCCAGGATGCCCGGGATTTTAAAACCCTCCGCATCGGGATCGAAGCACCGAGGGAAGAACTGTACGGCCGGATCAACAGAAGGGTAGACCTGATGATGGAAAACGGATTGCTTGAGGAAGCCAGGAGCCTTGAACCGTTTAAACACCTGACAGCTTTAAATACTGTAGGTTATTCAGAATTATTCAAATATTTCGACGGCGAATGGGATCTGGATTTTGCGGTTTCCGAAATTAAGAAGAACAGCCGCCGGTACGCCAAGCGACAATTGACCTGGTACCGGAAAGCAGATGATATTCACTATTTGCCGTTGGGATATTCGCAGGACGATTTTGATGGTTTAATAGAATATATTAATGAACAGATTAATTTGAAGTATTAAGATGATGGTTAAGACATAAAAAATATTAAGTTAGGCTTCATTTTAAGCATAATACTGATAAAAATCTATTGG
>JAKOOG010000082.1 GCA_022701545.1 Weeksellaceae bacterium
TCATATATGCGCCCTCAGCATTTTCTAAAATACTGAGGGTTTTTCTTTTTAATCAGATGGATCATCCTGTAGTTATTTTACTACATCAACTTCCATTTTCCACTACAGAGAAACTTTTACCGCCGCCTTAAATTTGTAGTGTTCAAAAGAGGACAATTAAATAAGTATAAAAAATTAAAAAATATCATCATGACAAAACAAATCGCCATCGCAGCCTTAACCATCGGAGCATTCATCTTAGGAACCAACAATGCCCAGGCCCAGAATACGACAGCCACCACCACGGTAAACATTACCCTGAATGACGTTATCTCTATCGACGCAGGAAGCACGGCCATCGGGAATACGGTTGACTTCAACTATGCTACTGCAGCGGATTATAACTCTGACCAGACGGTTACCAAAGCCAACTCTTTAAAAGTGACTTCCACGAAGAACTTTAATGTGAAAGTAAAAGCAGGTGGTGCCAATTTCATGAACGGGACCAACGTAATCCCTGTCAATGTTTTGACTATTAAAGCAGCTACCGCTTCCGGAACCATGGGCGGAACTAAAAGCGCAGTTGTTTTATCTGCAACGGATCAGACTTTGGTATCAAACGCGCCGCTTGGAAGTGCTTTAACCCTGAATTTGGATTATACCATTCCGGCAGCGAAATCATCTTCTTCCGATATCCTGGGTAAACCGGCCGGAACTTACACACAAACAGTAACTTATACCGCAACGGCTTTATAATAAAATTTTTTAGTCTGTAAAGGTTTCTTTTGTTACGTTTTCAGTAGTTTTGGGAATCTTTTACTTTTAAATAATTTACACCATGCACAAGTCTATTTACCTCTTTATTTTCTTTATCCTTACAGGGTATTCGCCAATTCTGGCACAAAGCATCTCAATGTCGCCTACCCGTTTGTTTTTCACCGGTAATCCGGGGGAAAAAGTGACGCAGACCGTCACGCTTCAGAACAGCTCGGACAAGGATTATGTTTTTAATCTCAATTATAAAGATTGGGTTAGAGAAGAAGACGGAAATAAGGTTTATCTTGATGCAGGCAGCTCGAAAACTTCCAATGCCTCCTGGATGTCCACCTTAGAAAATGCGGTAACCGTTCCTGCAAAAAGCACAAAGGAAATTGCGGTAACCATGCAGATTCCGGCAAACGCATCAAAGTCTGCCGTTACGAACAGCATGCTGTTTTTCACCCAACTTCCTCAGCAGGCGGATAAGGCACGTATTCAGAATGGTATTGGGATTATCACTTTATTTGAGGTAGGACTGCATATCTTTTATACTCCACCGGGGAACCACGTAAAAAGTTTGGATATTACCAATATCTCAGAGGTGAGTAATGGGAATACAGCGAACAGAAAAGTCGCAGTAAGCATCCATAATGATGGAAACACCATCAATGATGCCTCCGTTTCGTTTGAACTTACCAATACAGACAGTGGCAAGGAGATAAAATTACCTGCCATTTCCATTTCCATGCTGCCGGATACCGACCAGACCGTTCAATTTTCTTTACCGGAGAATATTTCAGGGAGCTTCCTGGGCGTGGCGATTATCAAAATGGCAGAATCCAACGATTTACGCGTAGGCGAAAAAAACTTTAAATTTTAAAAAATCAAGTCTTGAAACCACAGAATGGCATATCGATATCAATCCTGAGAAGAACAGTCTTATCTTTTGTACTTGTTCTCCTGCACTTTTCATTGGCCTTTGCGCAGGAAAAGAAGGATATCCAAATCCATTTTGAAAATGACCGGGTAGCTGTTGAGAAGGGTTCCACTTTCACTAATTTCCTGGTCATTGAGAATAAGAGTTCTGAAGAGATTACCATTCAGAGCATCATCCCGAAGGAATTATATCCGGGATTGCTTTTCTATCCTAAAAATGACTTCACCTTGGGTGCGGGCCAGTCTAAAAATCTCCCGGTGAAACTGATCGCCAACGTGGATTTTATGAAACTGAGATCCAACGAGATCCAATTCCAGGTTTCGTACATCACCCCAACGGTTACCAAAACTGAAAACGCTTCGTTCTTCGTTGATAAAGATGAGAATAAAAACATCGCCATCTACACGGCTACTTACGAAAATTTCATTAATCCTGCTGTGCCCGAATCCTCCATTCTGCTGATCGTAGAAAACCAGGGTTATAGTAAACGAACCGTTAAGATTGATCTGCAATCCATTCCCGACGGTTTGGAAATGATGCCCAAACAGCAAACCCTATCTCTGGAAGGTTTGGAAAAACAAACGGTTGAGATCAAAATTGCGGTAAGAAAACAGAATATGCTTTATCCGGAATTTAATATCAATGCAATTGCCACCGACCAGCTTGATAATAAAATCGTGGGAAGCAACACGCTCTATCTGGTTATCTTATCACACAACAGGCAAATTGCCAGGGGAGCCGAAGCCGTGGGCGGAAATAATTTTGCGGAAATCAGCTATAATGAAAACAGTTCAGGCTTCAATTATCTTCAGTTGAGGGGAAACACAGCGTTTCGGGTGACTGAGAATCTGAAATCGCGTTTCAATATGGGTGCGGATTATTATCTTGACGGCCGTTATAACCTGTATGACACCTGGCTGGAACTGGAAAGAAAAAATACGGTATTACGGGTTGGAAATGTTAACAGTAACGATTACGATTACCCGGTTTTCGGAAGAGGCGGGAAAATCTCTACCCAATTGGGTAAAAATAATCAGATTGAGGTTCTTGCACTGGAAAACAATTATAACCTGTACGGTACTTATTTCCGACAAACAGAAGGATCTACCATGGCGGGAGCAAAATACGGTTTTGGGAATGCTAAATCTTTCAACGGGAAAGTGTCTTACATATTTGATCATGATCCGCGTTTTAATGTAGATACACAGGTGGCGAACGCAACGACATCGCTTTTAATTAATAATAAACACACCATCCGCGCGGAGGTGGGCCTGAGCCACGAAAAAGGCCTTTTGAACCGAGATGAAAACGAAGGCGCTTTAATGGGTGCCAATTATGAGGGAAAAGTAGGAAAATGGGACATACAATCCATTAATTCCTTTGCGACCAAAAGTTATGCAGGGATCAAAAGGGGATCTTTTATTTCAAATCAGCGGATCGGCCGCCAATTTTCTGATTCTCAGCGCGCTTTTATACAATATCAGAATTCCCAGATAGACCCTGAGTTCCTGAGTTTCCAGAGTGCGCCCATCCAACCCGGGAATAGCGCGAACCTGCGTTATTATTTCAACAGTACAGAGGCTTTGGGATCAGGTTACCAGTTTTCTTTAAAGAAGTGGAATTTTCTACTCGCTCCAAAGGTTGAAAGGCAAAAAACAGCCAATTTTTCCACATCGTATGAACTTTTTTCTTACCGGCTGGAAACCAACATCAGCGGCACCTTCGGCGCTCACGGATTGAATCTGATGGCAGAATATTCTTATTCAAAAGCGAACAACAGGGACGATTGGTTCAACAGCCTGAAAGCAACCTTGTCTTACAGGTACAAATCTTTCTCCCTGAACGGAACTGCCCAATGGAACGCAGCGAATGTCTTTGATTTAACTTCGTATTACGATACAGACCGTAATTTCGCCAACTACAATGTGTATGCCTCATATAATTTCCAGCTGATGAACAATAATCTGACCGGATCTTTTTCAGCCGGAACTTCCTATTCGGAACTTTATAAAAACCTAAACAGCAATGTGAGCGGGAATCTGGAATATAAGATTTCGCCTTCCTGGTCCACCACAGGGTATTTTAATTTTTCCGGTTATAAATCGATGGCCGATTATGCAGGCAGCGGCAGCTATTACCAGTTCAGAGTGGGAATTAAAAAATATTTTACCACTGCGACGACCCTCGGAAATCATAAAGTGACCTTCCAGCTATTTGAAGATAAAAATTTCAATGGACTTTTGGAGGCCGGCGAACCGGTACTTGCCAATGAAATTGTGAAACTGGACAATTATGTAGCGATGACGGATAAAAACGGAAAAGTAGTTTTTCAGAATGTTCCCGAAGGCAATTATACCCTGAAGGTGAACGAAAGTGCGGGCGCCCGGCTGATGATGGATCCTGTCATTATGGTGAATAACAACATCAACCGCAAAGTAGGCCTGGTAAAAAACATCAGGGTAAACGGGAAATTAGCAGAAATCAAACAAGCCTACGATGATCTGGAAACGGATGTAACCGGAATCGTGGTGTATGCCAAAAGTGAAGATGGTAAGATCTATACCGCCGTCGTTAACCAGAAAAATGAGTTTGAGTTTTTCCTGAAAGACGGAACGTACGAACTCTATATTGAAAATGACAAATACAGCTATACCCAACCCTCCCAAACCATTCAGGTAACAAAAGAAGGTTATCCGGGAACCGTGGTTTTTGAATATAAGAAGAAAGACACGACCATTAAAGTGAAAAAGTTTTAAATTTAGAAGCATGAAAACGATGAGGTTTTTTTTAGTAGGGATTTTTACCGTATTCTGCGGTGCTACAGTCATGAAAGCTCAGGATGTCTACCTGTCGGTTCCTGAAAATAATATTTTTAACAGGATTGAATTTACCTCAGTTCCTACGAGGGTCATGACGAACGCCAACAGAACAAACTGGGATTATACTTTTTTCGGATTAACACCGGTGGCTCCTACATTTACTTCTGTATCCGGACCGAATTTTACCCAACCCTCTTCCTCATTTACTTTACCCAGCTCCACGCTTCTGTGGCAACTGGAAAGTATGGGCGGACAACCGCCTGCTACCGGATATTCAGGTTCTATACCGGGTTTTCAGTCGTTCAACACAAGTGCTGTGAGATGGTTTGAGCCGTCCGGGTCTATTTTTTTCGCAGGAGGATTCAACCGGGGAAATATCAACTTTAACTTTAAAATACCTGCTTCCCAGTTTACGGCGAATGCTTACCGGGCCGGAAATTACTCCATGGATATCACTCAAAATTATAATGATTTCGTGCCCCGTAATTTTAAGACAATTTTAGTGATTCCTTCATCCATCAGATGGATCACCAGCTCCTTAACAAAATACATAGAAATCTCTTCTTTGAATGACTACCGAATTACAGGCACCCGGGTATTGGGTCTGGATAACGCGGAAATCGCGAATACGGTTGATTTTAATTTATGGGCGAAAGCTGCTGCCAATATTCAGTTTACTTCTTCAAAAGGGGTTCCGGCAACCAGAAATATAGCAACCGTTAAATTAGGCAGTAACGGATCTACCCTCACGACCAAAGCCCTATCTGTCGACTTCCAGAATTTTTCCGCTGCCAATTTCACTGTTACAGCAGGAAACAGAAACAGCTTCCTTCCGGAGCTTTATGTGTCTGCGGAAGATTTTAAAAACTTTTTTTTTGAAGCCGGAACGTATACGTTTGAATTGAACTTCAATGCAAGAAGTACAGATAACTCAATTAACAATTTGCAAAATACGGCGGTTCAGTTAAAGGTACTTCCTCTGTCGGAGATCACCATTCCCAGTTCAGGACGAAATGTCAATTTCAATTTTAATACCGCTGCCCAGTACAACAATGGGCAGTCACAGATAATTCCAAATCAAATTATATTGTCCAATAATGAAAGTTTTGAGCTCTATGTAAAATCGGACGAAAATTATTTCAAGAAAGGCGGCCTGCAGACGGATATCAATTCCAACATATTACAGATTGGCATCGATGGAAGTTCTGTAAATGCTCCTTTATCCAAGACTCCCCAAAAAATACTCTTTAACGGCACACCGGTTTTGGACCGGGCACTGAACGTAAGATACACCATACCGTCAGCGGGAGCCCAAAGTTTAGTAGGAAAGGAAAATACCACCTACTCTATTAATGTGTATTACAGCTTTACGGCAATTTAACCCTACTTCCTAAAACAACTCTTCTTTATGGACCATAATCAATCGCCGGATCAGCATGATATTGATAAATTAAACGCATTTAAAAAAAAATATGCCGATGTTTTTGATTTCTTTGTGTCCGCAGCTGCTAAAATAACCAACGTGGGGCTTTGCACCATGAGCATTGCCTCGGAAGGGCAGGTTTATGTTATCGCTTCCAGTGATGCATCCCTCCTCCATGATATCTATCCTCAGGATCCTCACTTTCTTTTGGATAAGGAGACTTCGGTTTATGGGTTTAAGAACTCCGAATTTAAATTTCATAAAAGTTATCCCATCCCTGGTCTCGAGGGCCATCTTACCGCTCATTTAAATTTATTTGACAGGGAGAAGAAAAATCTGGATGAAACAGAAGAAGCGTTCGTCAGTAAAACCGTGAACCAGGCGTCAAAATGGTATTTGGATAAAGAAAGAGAGCTGGCAGAAAAAGCCTATGCTTTAAAATCGGAGTTTGTGGCCAATATGAGCCATGAAATCAGGACTCCGTTAAATGGTATAATCGGCTTTACGGAACTCCTCTCAGATACCCGTCTGGACGAAACGCAGAAACAGTATTTGGAAATTATCAATCAGTCAGCAGTTTCTTTATACAGCATCATCAACGATATTTTGGACTTCTCAAAATTAGAAAAGCAAAAACTTAAGCTGAATTCCGACAAAGCAGAGATCGAGGAACTGGTTTCGGAAGCCTTCAATATTGTTGCTTACGGCAATACCAATAAGCAGCTGGAAATGCTCATTGATATTGACGACACCATCCCCAGGTATATCTGGACTGACGCGATGCGCTTAAAACAGGTTTTCATCAATCTTCTGAGCAATGCCTTAAAATTTACCGAAAAAGGCGAGATTGTTTTATATGTAAAAGTTTTAAATGATCTGGGAAAAGGAAAAAAACAAATCCGGTTTGGCGTTCGCGATACAGGTATTGGAATCGACAGTGAAAATCAGGCGAAAATTTTCAATGCATTTTCACAGGAAGACGGCAGTATTACTAAAAAATATGGAGGCACCGGCCTGGGACTCACCATTTCAAACCAAATTCTGGCACTTGCCGGCAGTATTTTACAGGTCGAAAGCGATCTTGGAAAGGGCAGCAATTTTTTCTTTGATATTGAGTTTGATACGGAAGAAGAGGAATACGATTTAAGCTTAACCGGTATTAAGAGCGTTTTGATTGTGGACGATAATGAAAACAACCGAAGCATCCTGAAAAGGATGCTGGAACGAAAAAATATCGAAGTCACGGAATGTGATAGCGGGTTGAAGGCTTTGCTTCTGATCATGAACAAGTCCGAATTCGATGTGATTATTATGGATTATCACATGCCCGTTATGGATGGCATTGAAACCATCAGAAAAATGAAAGATATTACTGCCGATGCTGCCCGTATGACGCCATGTATCGTTTTGTACAGTTCATCCGACGACAGTAATCTGCAGGATGCATGTGACGAATTGGAAATAGAAAACAGGCTGGTAAAGCCCATACGCATGAAACAGATGTACCAGGTTCTATCTACCCTGAAAAGTCCTGAAAAGAAAAAACCGGAGCCCATAAAAACCGTCGCAGGCGAAGTAAGCAAGCGCGAAATAAAAATTCTGATTGCTGAAGACAATGCTGTTAATTTACTTCTTACCAAAACCCATTTAAAGGATATTCTTCCCCAAACCCTGGTCATCGAGGCTAAAGATGGCCTGGAAGCGATTGAAAAATACCAGAAAGAAAGTCCTGATCTTATTTTTATGGATATTCAGATGCCCCATCTCAATGGCATTGAAGCCACCCAAAAAATAAGAGCCTTGGAAAAAGACATTGAAATTCCTATTATTGCACTGACGGCGGGCAGCCTTCCCGGTGAAAAAGAAAAGTGCCTGCAGGCCGGAATGTCGGACTTTTTAACCAAACCTTTATTAAAACAAACCCTGTCTGACATGATTCAGAAATGGTTTGGCATATAAAGCGAAAAAAAAGTAAATAATAAACTATTATTTGAAAAATATAGTATATTTTTAACTTTTGATATTGAATTTATGAATGATTTCATCAACGAACAGCAACTAAAAATCGAAAGACTGGAAAACGAAATCAATTTCAAGAACGGACTGATCTCGATATTGTCTCATGACTCAAAAGAACTGTTTGGAAATTTCCTGTGGATTATAGAAGCGCTGGAAGAAAAGACCATAACTGAGGAAGATTTTTTTAAGCTGCTGCCGCAGGTAAAAAGCGATGCCCGGAAGAATCTGCAGACTGTTCAGGACAGCGTAGCCTGGCTAAGAACACAATACGGGGAATTTAAGATTAAACCCGTTAAAATCATGCTGACGGATCTTTTTCAGCAGTTAGAAGAAAAGTACACTGCCAGATTAAAAGAAAAAAACATTACGTTTTATTTTAAAGGAGATCATCATGTTTCTCTTACCAACGATCGCGTGTTGCTCGAATATGTTTTGGACAAAATTTTGAACAATGCGGTAAAATACTCCCTGCCGGGACAGGATATTTGTTTAGAGGGAACTCCCAAAGGTGATCAGGTCGTACTTTCTGTGACTGATTCCGGAACGGGAATGAATGAAAAATATTTATCGGCGGTCTACACCTATGATAGCCCTGTATTTCTGGGAACTGCGGGCGAGAAAGGAGTTGGATTAAGCCTGAAAATTGTAAAACATTTTGTCTCCCTGATGGGTGGAAATATCGACATCATTTCGTCTGAAGATAATGGGACAACGGTTTCCCTTTTTTTACCTAATTTTATGGAATGAAGGAGTTAAAATCAAATGTCCGTATCGTAGTAGCAGATGATCATGGTATTGTCCGGATGGGTCTCATACAGACGATCAGACGGCTCAGGCCCGATGCCTTAATTTCAGAGGTAGAGGATTATAAATCGCTGTACAAAGTAATTCTGAATGAAGAAATGGATCTGGCGATTATGGACGTTAATATGCCCAACGGTACCGTCCAGGAAGCAATAGATTATATAAAAATCCGCCAGCCTGAATTAAAAATCCTGATCTTTTCTTCACAGGATGAAGAGCTGTATGCCATGCGTTACCTAAAAATGGGCGCCGGCGGCTATCTGAGCAAGCAAAGTTCCACCGAAGTCATTGAAGCTGCTTTAACGGCGATGCTCGGTAAGGGCCGGTATCTCAGTGATCATATAAAAGAAGCCATCCTTCTGGAATCATTAACCGGAGCAGCAAAAAATTCTCCCTTTGAAGCACTGTCAGACCGCGAATTGCAAATTGCCAATAAGCTTGCGGAAGGCCTTCCCCTCAAAGAAATCTCCAATCAGCTGAATCTTCATTCATCAACGATCAGCACGTACAAAAACAGGCTGTTTGAGAAGCTGAAAATAAAATCCGTACCCGAATTGGTGGAGATTCTCAGGCTGTATAATCAGTAAACCTCCTGTTTTGCAACCCGGGGAATCGTGGGATGTGTACATCACAACAAGATTCTGACCGGCAGGAAATGCTCCGTGAAATCATTCTGTGCAGACAGAAGAATAATTCGGGAGATCGACAGAGCTAAACTCACGAATTCATTGTACCATCAGATCTGTTTTTTCTGATCGAATTGCCCGTCGGAATATCCGGGAAATTATCTGCTCAGGTACATTTTTGATTTTACTTCTTGCAGCTCCGGAAAACTTCTATCGGCCGCTTTCCGGAAAACCTTTGCCCATTTCATGGGTTTATCTAAAGATCTTCCAGATTCTGCAGCCGCTGTTTTTTAAGCTGTTTATAAAATGAAGGGCTCAGTCCCGTTATCTTTTTGAATTGGTTGGAAAGATGAGCCACACTGCTGTAATTGAGCTGATAGGAGATCTCCGTAAGATTGAGCTCGTCGTACAGAATGAGTTCCTTTACTTTTTCTATTTTATTGATGATGATAAACTGCTGCAAAGTAATGCCTTTTATCTCGGAAAATGTATTGGCGAGATAAGTATAGTCGTACCCCAGCTTTTTACTGATGTAATCTGAGAAATTTTCTTTCGGAAGAGATTCGGAAAAATGGATCATTTCCGTGACTGCATTTTTAATCTTTTCGATCAGGATGCTTTTTTTATCATCCAGAAGCTCCAATCCTGTTTTCAGCAGATTCTCCCGGAGCCGCCTTCTCTGTTCCGTACTGATCTCATCAAATAGTTCTACCAGGCCGAGATCAACCCTTGCATTTTTAATGTCCAGTTTTTCCAGTTCCTGGCGGACCACCATTTTGCAGCGGAGGCTTACCATATATTTTATGTACAGCTTCATAATCCTCTTATTTTTCAGACTGGCGATCCAAATATCAACAGCCACCTCTTCAAAGTTAGCCCTTTAAATTTTAATAGCTGTGATATATGTAACAAATTGAAATAGTATTACAAAGCTTCCCTTTTTTAATCACCGATCTTTACACAAGATAATATTTTACCATGTCGAAAGAAAAAGAAACAAAGAAAAAAAATGATAAGACACCAGCTGCAAAATCGCCGAAAGAAAAGCGGCAGGATAAGCAGAACAGGAAGAAAGATAAAGAAAGCGAAAGCAGGAACGCTTCATAATATGTGAAAAAAATTGGTTTTTCCGGAAATCAAGTGTTTTTATCCTGCTGAATATCTTTTGGCTACCGGGCATTCCTCCGAACCGGGATGCCAAAATTATACCTCAACAAAAAGATCTCCATGTTTCATCAACTTCACAAAAGAAAAAGCAAACTCCGCTTTTTTAACAGAAAGAATTCGAAAACCAAAATTCGAAGTATAGAATTTGCCGCATTGATCAATATCAGAAACACCAATATCACCATGGATAAGGTTATGAGGGAAATTATACAGATCCTAAAACAACAGCAGGTGTTAAACAGAAAATCAAGATTGATTTTCAAAACCAGCTGCAAGCTGAGTCAGCGTGTATTGTGGGAAGGATCAATCAACGGTATTAATGATGGGATAAACCATATCAGGCTGCAGATTGAATACCTGAGAGAAAATACCATCCTGGTGGATCAGTTCAACTATTTTTTGTTCTGGAACCAGAACAGGAGCTTTTTAAATGCTTTAAAGAATAGCTATCGAAAGCTGGAAAAACTCGGTGCGCAAATTCTTCCGGAAGAAAAAAGATTGGTTTTGAAGACAGAGATTTGCAGTGTTCAGGAAGACTTGCTTTGCAGGATGGGCCCGCTTTTAAACATGTGCAGAATAGAGCTTGACTTTATTAAGACGCACACGCCAACAAATCTAAAGAAAGTAATGCAGAATGTGATTGAAGATATTCCAAAGATCACTTTGAAGGAAAAGCCTTATGCATACAATTCCGCTTATATCCATGCATTAGAAAAATACAAAAAAGAATTCGGCGAAAAACGCGGTTTCTGGGATGTATTGCTGAAGACGCTCACCATTGATAAGGGGAAATATCCTTCAGAATTTGTCATGTTAGGAAGATGGATCGACGGCAAAAATAAGAAGTACATCAATAGTATGTAAAAAACAGCAAAACTTAACCCGAAATTAACTCATGATCTGGTATGACATCCATGATCGCCGGATTTCGAACACCATTACAAATTATTTTATAATATATCATGCCAAATACAAATCAATCCTCTGCAAAAGGGGGAATCACCAAAACCCCAGCAAAAAAAGAGGCTGCCAAAGAACTGAAAGACCTTTTCGAGGACAGCCTGAAAGATATATACTGGGCTGAGAAAGCTCTCGTAAAGGCTTTACCGAAAATGCAGAAAAACGCAACCCACGAAAAACTAAAAGCCGCCATCGGAGATCACCTGGCAGAAACGGAAACCCATGTTACCCGTTTGGAAGCCTGCTTCGAAGCGATGGGTAAAAAAGCACAGGCTAAAAAATGTGACGCCATGCAGGGCCTGCTCGATGAAGGAGACAGCATCGTGGAAGAAACCGAACCCGGAACTGTACGGGATGCAGGCATCATTGCTGCCTCTCAAAAGATCGAACATTACGAAATTGCAACCTATGGCACCTTGGCTGCGTTTGCTAAAGTGCTGAAAGAAGACCAATGCTTAGAAAATCTCCTGGCAACCCTGGAAGAGGAAAAGAAATGTGATCAATTGCTGACAGGAATTGCCGATACAAACCTTAATTCCAAGGCTCTTTAATTCAGACTTCATCCGGTATTTAAACGGATTGAAGTCCTCAGATCATCCGTTCAGCCGTTTTCGGACGGCTTCCTGCTTTGACCCAATCCGGACTTCAGGTAAAATCGGCTACAGAAAAGGCTTGAAAAGGTAATTCTACCGATTCACACAGCATTCGTCTTATTTAAATTAAAAAATTATGAATTCAATACGTCTCTATAAATTTAAAGATTCCATCAGCAGAAAAATGCATTTTTTAGGTAAAGAATCCAATCTGGATATTTTGGATGATCCCATACACTCCGCTTTTTTAGACGTCGAAATTATTACCGAATACGTCATCAGCATCCCTAATGCAAATGATTTTACCTGTAAAGACCTGTCGTACAAAGAACTTTTGCATCTGTGCAGCTCTGCAAAAGAAACCATTGAACATTATTTCATTAAAAACAATAACAATTATGACATGGTATAAAGCTGACGGGAAACCCGGTAGATTTAATGGACTGATTGATTAATACCTTACTGGATTATTTTCATTCTGTAAAAAACATCATCCGGAACCCCGGATCCTGCTCAAGCTATCTGGATTTTGCAGCTGTTCATGATGATGGGCTTTTCCCAAAAGAACAGAATCGGAATCAACCTTTTCCCTAAAAACCCTGCTTCCGGATATTCCTATATGAAAGATGACAATTTCCTTTTTGGAAAGACCTTTATATTTCTCTTAACTTTATGTGAAACCCACCGCAATTGCGGTGGGTTTGTGTTATGATATGCCTGCACTGAAGAATTCATAAGGCAGCAATAGACTTTGATTTTATATTAAGTAAATAATTTATCCGGATGACCTGCATTAAGTATTAATGAAGAGTAAAAACTACCGGCAATAGCCTTCCACTCGTCTCTAAACAATCCTGCAATAATAGTATCTTACAATTACCAAAAACAAAAACCCTGTTTAATTTTTATCGTAATTCTGTAAGATCATTTTGCTAGCCCAGATTATTAATTAAAAAAATAAATAATAAATTAATGTTTTACGATAATTTATTATACATTTGCATTAATAAATTTACTAATCATTCTATGAAACAGACTAAGAGTATTTCGAAGATTCTATATTACCTGTGCATTATATTATCGTCAGGCTATCTCCTTACATTCCTTTATTCGGTATTTTGCCTGCTTACCGGTTTTGCCGTTACTTCTTATAAAGAAAATAAGTACCTTCATATCAATTACCCATTTACAAATCAGCCATTTCTGAATATTGAAAACAACTATGCCTATATCATTCTGTCTTTTCTGCTGGTCTTACTGACTTACGGAATCTTTTTCTGGTTGTCGGCAAAGGTGTTTAAGGTTTTCTTTCAGTCAAAATTATTTACCGAAGGAAATATCGTTCATCTTAAAAGATTTTATATCTACAACATTTTTTTTCCTTTACCGATTGTCATGATGTCAAGTTTTTTTGTAGAAGTGGAAGCTTTCATCTGGGGGCTGGTTTTCATTCACTTTATGTTAGGAATTTTCTGTTTTTTCCTTTCCAGTATTTTTAAACAAGGACTACATTTACAAAACGAACAAGATCTATTTATATAAAATGCCAATTATTATCAACTTAGACGTCATGCTTGCCAAACGAAAAATGCAGAGTAAAGAATTGGCGGAGAAACTGGGAATCAGCACGGTGAACCTCTCCGTTCTTAAAACGGGAAAGGCCAAGGGCGTACGTTTCGATACGCTGGAAGCCATCTGTAAGGCGTTGGAATGTCAGCCGGGAGATATTCTGGAGTATAAAGAAGAATAATTACATCCCAAAAAAAGCTTTATTGACGATCCGTCGATTGAAGCTTTTTCATCATCCTTTTACCGATCATCTGAAAAGCAATGGAAACGTTGCCTGGAATTCTATGACCTAAAATCAACCTTTATGAATACTTT
Organism: Weeksellaceae bacterium; assembly: GCA_022701545.1. Classification (GTDB taxonomy): domain Bacteria; phylum Bacteroidota; class Bacteroidia; order Flavobacteriales; family Weeksellaceae; genus Chryseobacterium. Next base: position 13,971 of record JAKOOG010000082.1, read on the forward strand.
GACAATTAGCAAATTAAACCTCACGTACAAAAATGGGGTCCATGCCATTAACGACATTTCTCTGGAAATTAAAAACGGAATGTTCGGTCTATTGGGCCCCAACGGCGCCGGAAAATCCTCGTTGATGAAAACCATTGTAGGATTGCAGCAACCCACTTCAGGAACCATCACCTTCAATGGAATCAATATTTCTGAAAATCCGGATGCTATCAGGCGGAACCTCGGATTTCTGCCTCAGGATTTTGGGGTTTATCCCAAAATATCGGCCTATGATCTTTTGCAGCATATCGGCCTATTAAAAGGGATAAACAATAATTCTGAACGGAAAAGCCAGATATTGAACCTTTTGGAAAAAGTTAATCTTTCTGAATTTAAAGACAAGGAAGTCCATACATTTTCGGGGGGAATGCGGCAGCGTTTCGGTGTTGCCCAGGCCTTACTGGGAAATCCTAAAATCATCATCGTAGACGAACCGACCGCAGGCCTGGATCCTGAAGAACGAAACCGCTTCAATTCCTTACTGAGCGAGATCAGTCATGAGGTGATCGTGATTCTTTCTACCCATCTGGTTGAAGATGTCCGGAATTTGTGTTCAGAAGTAGCGATTATCAATCAGGGAAAACTCCTGAGCATAGGAAACCCAAACACACTGATCGCCGGGCTGGAAAACAGGATCTGGTCCAAACCCATTGAAAAAGATCAGCTGGAACATTATCAGTCCAGTTACCGGATCATCAGCCGGCAGCTTATCGAAAGAAAATTATATATTACTGCCTTCTCGGAACAGCCGCTTCCTGATTTTACCTCAGTGCAGCCATTATTGGAACATGTCTATTTCAACACCCTTACCCAAAAACCTTAGTTATGAATCTTTTATTTTTATTTGAGGCCCGACGTACAATCCAGCGTTGGCCGGCATATCTTATTGCCTTCATTTTAATATTGGCCGGCATTTTTTGCGGAAACCGGTTCAATCTTACCGTTGGCGAGGGCATTTATTTAAATTCACCCTATACCATTGGTTTTATGACAGGGTTAATAAGTCTGGTTGTCATCTTTTTTGCCATAATTTTTGCGGTTCAGATCCTTTTTAAAGACTGGGATTCAAAATTTCACGTCCTCCTTTTTTCATATCCGGTTTCAAAGCAAACCTATATCAATGGAAAGTTCCTGAGTTTCTTTCTTCAGACGTTTCTCAGTTTTGTGTTTTTGATGATCGGATTTGTCATTGGGCAGAATCTGCGGACCGGAAGTGAGATCCAAAGCCATTTTCATTTTTGGCATTATATGTACCCGCTTCTGATTTTCGGAGGCATCAATTGCTTTATAGTCTGCAGCTTCCTGTTTTTCATTTCGTTTACGACCAGGAAAAAACTTCTGGTGGTTGTCGGCGGACTGTTTCTTTATGTCCTGTATATGGTTATCCTGGTGTTCTCCAATTCGCCGTTTATGGCGGGAAGCCTGCCTCAGTCCTTAGAAACCCAGCAATTATCGGCATTGACCGACCCATTTGGAATTTCATCTTATTTCTTTGAAGCAAGAGCATTATCCGCTCAGCAAAAGAATGAAATGGTTGTTTCCTTTTCAGGATACCTGTTGATCAACAGAATTATTTTTATAAGTCTTTCCATATTGTTTCTGGTCTTTACCTGCAGGCTATTTTCATTTTCTGCGTTTTCCCAAAACAAAAGCAGAAGCAAAAACCGGATAGCCAATGTTTCTTTTGCTAAAAATGTAGGCGCATTTACAACCACGCCTTCTTCTTTTGGACCAACCTCTTATTTAAAATCCATTTTATCCTTTGCGAAGATCGATCTTATTTATCTTTTTAAAAGCATCACGATGGCAGCCGTTTCTATTCTGCTCTTATTTTTTGTAGGAATGGAAATGTACGCCGAAATAGAAAAAGGAATCCGTCTTCCCCAGGAGTATGCAGGCTCCGGATTAATGTCGACGGCAATTTCAGAAAATTTCCATCTGTTTGGAATGCTGATCGCTGTTTATTTTATCAACGATCTTTACTGGAGAAGCCATTTGTCAGGATTTTCGCTGATTGAAAAAAGCACCTGTTTTTATAAAAGCAAACTCAGCGGACATTTTCTATCCACCGGTATTTTATTTTTCTTCCTCACCATGGTTCTGGTTGTGGAAGGACTGGCCTTTCAATTTGCCTTTAATTATTTTCATATCGACTGGAATGCATATCTGGGGACAGTTCTGTTCAATACCTTTCCGCTTATTCTTTTCTCAGCCTTTATTCTGCTGATCAATGACAATATCAAAAACCGGTTTGCAGCCCTGGGCGTTTCTGTGCTTGCCGGTTTTACATTCGCCGGACCCATTTCGAAAAAATTAATCTCAAATCCATTATTGAGGATATTCTCGGATTACAAAGGCGTTTATAGTGATTTTAACGGATACGGGCCTTATGCCTCAGCTTTTGCAGAGCGGCTGTTATTCGGATTGGCTGTGGTTGCCTGCTTATGGCTGATCTGTGGATATCTTAAAACGAAGAAAACCGGCAGCCGGCAGCTTGTTGCCGCCGTCATTGTCTTATTTTCCGGAATATCGGGAGGATTCCTTTTTATGAACGGCTACACGCCTCAGGATAAAGAGAAAGAAATACTGCAGTCGGCTCAATATGAACAGAAATTCAAACATTATGAAAAGCTTGCCCAGCCAACTGTTACGGACGTGACCACTGAAATCCGGCTTTATCCATCTGCAAATTCCTACGAGATTAATGGTACCTACCAGATGGCCAATCAGACGGATAAATCGATTAAAAAAATTCTGGTCAATTTCCATCCGGACCTCAACCTCACATCCGCAGTATTCCGGACGGGTTCTGAATCAAAAAAAATTAATCAGAAAGTCACTGAAATTAATTTAAAACAACCTTTACAGCCCGGAAAAACAGCCAGCCTCCATTTTACCATTTCCTACCATTGGGCTGCAGTTAATGGGCACGACTCATTCAATGCCATCATAGGAAACGGATCTTTTATGAGAATCAGCCGTTACTTCCCTACTCTCGGATATCAGGCAGATCAGGAAATTGAAGATCAGAAAAAACGGGCAGAATTTAGACTGGGGAAAAAAACGGAATTAAAAAAATTGGAAATGCCCGAAATATCCAGAAAAGATTTCATTAACCTGGATATGACTGTTTCCACAGAGAAAGACCAGACCGCTGTAGGAACCGGGGATTTAGTTCAGCATTATCTTAAAGACAAAAGAAACTATTTCCGTTATAAATCAAATGCCATCCCTTTTCGATTTGCTGTTTCTTCCGCCAGATATCAGGTAAAAATCATTGTCTATAAAGGAATAACGATCAAAATTTTCTATAACAAAAACCATTCGGAAAATGTAGATCATCTACTTGAAAATGCAAAAATCACCCTGAATTACTGTACACAGAATTTTGGAAAATATCCTTTTAAAACCATCAGCTTTGCAGAAGTTTCTTCATTCACCAAAGGTTTTGCCGCTACTGCTTATCCATCGGCAATCTTTATGACGGAAGACATGCTCTTCCACGCCAATATTCATGCAGATCAAAATCAGGATGTCATCAATGAGCTTGCCGGACACGAGCTTTCCCATCTCTGGTGGGGAAACAGCCAGATCGATCCTGATGAAAGAGAAGGAGCAACGATGTTGACTGAAACACTGGCCATGTACACCGAAATGATGATCTACAAAAAAATGTACGGCCGAGAAAAAATGATGGAAAAACTAAAAGTTCATCAGCAGATCTTCGACAATGAAAAAGGCCTGTCCGAAAATGAGCCACTTTATAAAGTTAGTGGTAAGAATACTCATATTTCTTATTCAAAAGGGGCGTTGGTCATGGTGAAATTAAGCGAACTGATCGGTGAAGACCATGTGAACAGGGCTCTTAAAAGTTTTCTTCTGCACAATCAGTATCCTAAAAAACCGACTACCCCGGATCTGCTTAGGGAATTCTATAAAGTAAGCCCTGATGAAAAAGTGAGGAAGAAAATTGACAGTTTGTTCAGCTCAAAATAACTTTAAAAACCTCCACATTTAATGAATTTAATTAAGATGTCTTTCGGAGAGCCTGCCCGTTATCAGAGAACTTAATCCATCCCATTAATCCCTTTTAAAATAAAATTCTCGCATGAAAACGAGAATTTTATTTTACATGCCAGCAAGTGCTATCTTCTGACCTGCGGCAGAATTAATAAGGCTAAAAATGCTTTCCACTTCAACATGCGGTTGGGATTTTACTTAATTCGTCATAACATTTTGACATTGACCAGGGAATAGACAGGATCCACAATGGATTGCGGTGACCGATATCTGGATAAGTCCCCCAGTGAAATTTTTTCCTCGTATAAGAAACAATGTTCCTCGCCGGAGATGCTGCTTTATTTTTGTCCATGAAATCAAGGTTAAAAGTTTATGCATACCATTGAAGTTTATTTAAAACTTTAAAGCAATGCTTGCCAGATACCTGATGGGAGCCTGCGGAGTCAATCTGATCGACCATGCCCTTTCGCTCGTCATGTTATCGATCTTTAAACCTAACCGGTATTTCGGACGGTCGTAGAAAATACTGGCATCAAACATTTTATAGGAAGGAATAATCACTTTTGCGGTCTGGGTATTTGTCTGGTAGGACATGCTTCCGATATTTCCGCCAAAACCTGCTCCCAGACCGCTTAACTTGCCTTTTACAAAGGCATAGCTTACCCAGAAATTATACATGTTCTGAGGTCCTGAAGCGGCAGGACGAAGATTTAAAACAGAAGCATCCGATTCGGTAAATTTACTGTCGTTGTAAGCATACCCGACAATAATATTCAGACCGGCAACAGGATTGGCTGTAAGATCCACTTCCACACCTCTGCTGTACTGAGAACCGTTCTGGATTGAAAAATTGGCATCCTCAGGATCTGTCCGCAAAACATGGTCGACATGAATATCATAATAGCTAACCGTACCGACAAGCCGGTGATTGAACAGATCTGCCTTGGCTCCGAATTCCAGCTGATTGCCTCTCTGAGGAACAAAATTATTCCCGTTTTTATCTACACCGCTGATGTTGAAGAATCCATTTAAATAATTTCCGAAAAGCGACACCTTGTCTTTTACGATTTCATAGACCAACCCTGATTTGTGAGACAGCGCCGTCTGCGTATAAGGCCCGGCCTGCAGTCCGCTTACACTCAGCCCGCCTGCCGTCTGGCCCGTCAGGATATTGTACACCCCGTTGTAGTGGAAATTATCTACCCTGAGGCTTCCCATTATTTTCAGCCGGTCCGTAATGTCAAACACATCAGAGATATAAGCGGCATAGGTATTATCGCTGCTTTTCTCTTTTCTTGGAGTGCCGGTATTGGTAAGGTTGTCCAGCATATCTCTGGTTACCCTGTACGTACTTGGGGTATTCACGAAATCGACTGCCGGAGCATTCACAGTTGTTCTGTCGAAACTGTTGAAATTGTTGTAGTAATCCAGACCGACCACCATTCTGTTCCGGAATCTGCCGATGTAAAAATCTCCGATAAAATTCTGCTGGAGGTTCGTCGCAATAAAATTGGTATTTCCTACGATTACACTCGCCTGTAAGGTAGTGTCCGACCGGCCGTTTAAGGCAGAGATGTAGCCGTTGATGGTTGATTTTGCCCTTGAAAATAGGGTCTGCGAGGTCCATTGGGATGATATTTTATAATTGAGCTGTCCGAAAATATTCATCATTTGGGTAGAATAGGTGATATCGTCTCCCAGAAATGTTTTATTGTAAGGGAAATTCATATCGGCAATAGACTGGATTTTATTGCTTTTTGTATAAGGGTTAAAACGCACCACGGAGGTTCCTTTCGCAATACCGAATTCAACATCCAGCAATAAAGCCAGCCTGTCATTGATCTGGTACGAAAAGCTGGGGGCAAGCGCCAGGCTGTTCGTAAAGCCGTTGTCCTGAAAGCTTTTTTCAAATGTTGTAGCTCCGTTCAGCCTGAACAAGGCGGTTTTGTCTGCATTAACCGGCGTATTGGCATCAAAAGTAAGCCTGTTGAAATTCCAGCTTCCTCCCGTATAGCTTACTTCACCGCCCTTTCCGTTATACGGCTTTTTGGTTACCCTGTTGTATAATCCTCCGTAACTGCTTGAAACCTGCGTTCCGAAAAGCGTCGTGGAAGGACCTTTAATCGCTTCCACCCTTTCCAGATTGGCATTGTCTAAAAATGAAAACGCAGCTCCGGCGACCCCATTCCTTGCATTAGGCTCCGTATCAAAACCGCGGGAACGGAAGGTTACTCTTCCCTGATTGGCAATCATCGGAATTCCGGCTCCGGGAATATTTTTAGAGACACTTCCCAGATCAACAGCCATTTGCTGAACGATGATCTCTTTAGGAACCGTATTGTAAACCTGGGGATTTTCTAGATATTTGATGGGTAATTTGGCGACATACGGACTTTCTTTCCTGGTTATTTTAGACGAGCTCCCAATGATTCTTACTTCCTGCAAAATCTGAATATTTTCTTTGGAAAGCTGGTACCTGACCGGGGTATCCTCATCTTGCTTCACTTCAATAGGAATCTGCTGTTCCTGAAGGCCAAGCATCTGGATTTTCACAATATAACGGCCGGGTGCAATCTGAGAAAATTTGAAATTACCGTGAATATCGGTAGTGGTCATTTTATCCTGGTTCAGCAGGGAGACGGAAACGAGTTCCAGTGGCTCGCTTTCCATAGAAGTAATGGTACCAGAGATGGATCCCCTATCGGTCTGTGCGAAAAAAAATGAAAAACACAAAACAGAAATTAAAAAAGATAAACGTTTCAGCATGATGTATAAATATAAATTCCTTCTTCTTTCATTTTATCAGGAAGGAAAGGTGAGCATTGGATAATTCCGGAATATTTTGTGATGGTAAGAATTCTCAGGTAGAATTGTAATTTTTATAAGATGTGATAATCACCCGTTTTATTAAGTTTATTTAGACCAAATATTAATAAAGTGCAAATGTAATTAAAAAAAACGTTTCAAATCATGAATAATGTTCAGAAAAAGCAATAAAACTTAACAGTTAGGAACCTGCACCGTACTCTTTTCGGGAACATTTACTGAATATGTTCAAATAACGGCATTGCCGGTTCGAGCAATCGATCATGATGAAACACCTGTCTATGTATTTAAAAGGGATAAAAACAGAGAGATTACAATGCTCCTTCAGTGTAACCCTTTATTAAACTAATGTTTAAAGAAATTTAAAGCATTCACATCTGTATCTGAAAACGTAATCCTGCTTCGCGGGATTATTTCCAAAAAATTTGTAATACATTTGCCTGGATTAACGTTCTCCGAACCCGTCCTGAATTCTATGCAAGAGCTTTCTGATTTCATTAAAACCAATATCCCTTATCTTCGCGGCGAGGATCTGTCCTTTATTATTTCCAAATTCCATGCACAGACCCTCCGGAAAAAACAGCTGCTGCTGAAGCGGGGACAAATCGCCAACCGCTATTATTATGTTAAAAGCGGGGTGATGCGTTTTATTTACGGTGAAAACCAGGAACTCACGGCCTGGATTGTGATGCCCGAAGAATTTTTCACGGAAATCTCCAGCTTTAAGCTGCAGGCTCCTACCCGGTTCCATATTGAAGCCGTAGAAGAAACCGAACTTTATTATATCGAAAGGGCCGATATGGAACTGCTCTACCGGCAGCTGCCCGCCTGGCAGGAATTCGGACGGAAAATATGGGAGTCGATGGCCATGCGCATGATCAATGAAATCATCCGTTTCCAGACCCTGACGGTAGAAGAACGCTACCGGGAATTTTTGCAACAGCCCGGATTCATGCAGCATGTCTCCGTAAAGCAGCTGGCTTCTTACCTGGGGATTACCCCCAATGCCCTGAGCCGTATCCGTAAAAATATCCGCTGATGCGAAAAACTACCATTTGGTAGTTTAAGACCTCATCATAATTCATAGTTTTGATTATTAAACATTATCAGATTATGAAAAATATCATTTTGGTTGCCGGTGCTACCGGAAGCCTGGGAGAAAAGATCTGCCGCGAACTGCATCAGCGAGGAGCCGGCGTAAGAGCAGTTATCCGACCCGAAAGCGATCCTGAAAAAGTAAGCGCTTTGAAAGAGGCCGGGATTGAAATCCTGGTTACCGATTTCAACAATCCATCCCAACTCGAGACTGCCTGTTCAGACGTATCCTGTGTCGTTTCTGCTCTTGCAGGATTGCAGGAAACCATTGTGGAAGCACAGGATCAACTGCTGGATGCCGCCGTGAAAGCCGGTGTTCCCCGATTTATACCTTCCGATTTCTGTACCGATTATACCCAGCTTCCCGAAGGCTGCAACCGGAATTTTGATTTGAGGAAAACATTTACCGGCCTTGCGGAAAAACGTCCCATCAGGCTCACTTCCGTTTTCAACGGAGCTTTTTCCTATGTGCTGCGTTTCGGAATCCCTATTCTGAATACCAAAGAACAGAGTATTGCCTATTACCATGGCAAGGAAAACTGGAAAATCGATTTCACCTCCCTGGAAGATACGGCCGCTTTTACAGCTGCAGCCGCTCTGGATGATGATGCACCCCGTTACTTACGCATTGCCGGGTTCAGCGTTAGCCCGGAAGATCTTGTGGGCCTGAGTGAAAAGGTATTCGGGACCCCGTTTCAGCTTCAGAACCAGGGTTCAATGGAGCAGTTTCTGGACACGATCCAAAAGGTACGGAAGTCGAATCCGGAAGGGGAACAGGAACTGTATCCGGCCTGGCAGCAGATGCAGTATCTGTACAGCATGTTCGCCGCCCATCATCATGAAACAGACAACGGTCGGTATACCGGCTTAACCTGGCAAACCGCTGAAGAAGCTTTACGATAAGACTGATATTTAATTTAATTCATATAAAATGCAAACCCAATATACAGACGAATCCCTTATCCTTAACTGGACCGGATTCACGAATCATATCATTAACGTAAACGGTACACAGCTGCATTATGTAGATGGAGGAAGCGGCATACCCGTTATCTGCCTTCCGGGATGGCCGCAAACCTGGTATTCTTACCATAATATTGCACCCCGGCTGGCCGAAAATTTTCGGGTCATCGTTGTCGACATCCGCGGAATGGGAAGTTCTGCTACGCCTGCTTCAGGTTATGATAAAAAAACCATGGCTGCAGATATCCATGAGCTTATTCTGAAGCTTGGGCTGGAACAGGCTTTCGTCATGGGCCATGATATCGGCGGTATGGTAGCCGTGAGCTTAGCTCATAATTTTCCGGAAACGGTAAGCGGTCTGATTGTAGCGGACGGTCTCCACCCCAGCGAAGGAATGCTGCAGATGCCGCTGATCCCTGCTGCAGGAACGTTCACCGATAAAATCGATCCTCAGCAGCCTTATACCTGGTGGATGGGCTTTAACCAGATTAAAGGATTACCCGAAAAACTGCTGGAAGGCCGGTACCGGTATCTTCTCGACTGGCTTTTCAGCTATGTAATGAGCGATGAAAGCCGTATTTCCGATTTTGAAAAGGAAGTTTATGCTGCCGTGTACAATCAGCCGGAACGTATCCGGGCTTCCAATGCCTGGTACCAGACTTTCAATCAGGATATTGAAGATGGCAGAAGCTATGAGAAATTAACTTTGCCGGTTCTTGGGATTGCCAGCAACGTTTCGTACGGATTTTACAACTATGCCCTTCCTTTAATGGCAGAGCGGTATGAACTGGTTCATCTGGAAGATACCGGCCATTACATGTTTGAGGAGAATCCTGATACCGTATTGGAAGCCGTATCTGCATTCCTGAATAAAACGATGTTGAGTAAAAACCCGGCTTAAGAACCAACGGCAATACATCGTGTTGTAAAAACTTTTGCAAACGATGATCTTCATCATCGTTCTGTTTAAGAACCTGTTTAGATTTTGATTTGGAAACTTTTCGTTGTTTCTCTTAATTTTCTGAATTCAAATAAACTATGTTTATTCTTCACTTTAATACGATGATTTTAGTGAGTTACATGAATACCGCTGACAAACCAATACATTGACTTTTCCAATATAGAATACCTAAATTTTTTAATGGTAAAATAAAGCGTAAATTTAAACAGGCTCTAAAGCAATTTGACTTAATCTCAAAAGTTTAACCCGGTTTAAGGTTAGAAATTTTCTATCAGCAACTTATTAAGTTTTTGCAGAAATACATGAATGCTTTCAAATAGTAGCGCGCTGAAAATGACTTTGCCTCATGAATAAGGCGGCCTTTGTTTTAGGGCCGCCTTATTTTTTAGATTTTGTATCAGCCGGAAGTTACTGCTGGAATTCCACAATAAAACCGTTTATGCTCACATTGCTGGATGGAAGGTCATTCCACGGATGGATCGAAGTATAACCATTTTTCGTTACAGTTGCATTATCATTTTTCCCGTATGTATGGACAAAGCCCTCACCGGAATTCGAATTATTGGGTTCATTGTCATAAAACCAGTTTATTTTCCGAACCGCTGAAAGACCTCCTGCACTGTAATCATGGAGAGGCTGCTCCCCGGTGATCCATTTCTCCTCCGGGTCTGGCGTAAGGGCAGCCCCCGCTTCCCAGGAAAATTTCACAAAGCCGATCCAGGTTCTCTGCGTATCGAAAATAACATGATTGGTGAGGAGATTCTGCTCCACATACTTCCACTCATTATCGGTAGTAAATGTTGCCAGGTATCCGCCCATGTTTTTTGCTGCATTATACGCATCAAACCAGCTAAGTATTCCGCTTCCGGAATAGGCGGCATACGTGTGCCCGTTTACGGTATACGTAACTGCTCCCTCTTTCGTGTAGGTATTGCTTCCAATAGTAAGAGTAGCAGGTGCCGAAGACGCCGTTGCCGTCTTGCTCGGCACATAGCCAAGAATATTGGCATCCACCGATGTTGAATAACTGATTACGGTAGTATTGGTAACACTCCCCATATTTCTCCAGATGCTGCCATCAAAGTAGTAGCATCCTGCCGACGTGATATTAGCCGTTTTGGTATCGGCTGCCGTAGGAATTGACGTGGCATAGACAATAGCACCAGTCTGTGCCGCGGCATACTTTGAGCCGGCATTTTTGATCTGGTCACCGGTTAAGCGTGGCATTCCTATTCCTTCGGAAGTCGTTCCGTCGGTTTTGATGGGATTTACCTGAAGGGTCGCGATAACGTCTTTAGTCGATATACCCATTTGTGCATAAGCAGGAATGCTGCTTCCAACAATTGCTGCCCATAAAAAACATTTTTTCATTTTATTTTCAGCGTTGTTTTATTGTTGAAATTCTACGATAAATCCGGTAATCGATGTTGAATTGGCAACCACGTCATTCCAGGTATGGGTAGACGTATAACCGCCGTATGTTTTTGTGCCGCCGTTCTTCGGTAAAGTAATAACAAAACCTTCCGTTCCGCCGGAATTGTTAGGTTCACCGCTATTGAACCAGTTGGATTTTCTTACGGCGCTGGTACCGCCGGCACTGTAATCATGAAGAGGCTGCTCTCCCGTAATCCATTTTTCTTCCGGATCAGGGGTAAGTGCCACTCCGGCAAACCAGGAATACTTCGCAAAACCGATCCATGCCTGCTGGCTATCGAATGCAGCAGCATTAAGTAAGTTGGTTTCTATCTGTTTCCATTCTTCATCTGTTGTAAAAGTAGCCAGGTAGCCGCCCATGTTTTTACAGGCATCGTAGGCATTGTACCATGTAATTCCCGCTGCTGACGCAGAATAGGCCGCGTAGCTGTGCCCGTTATAGGTAAAAGTACCGGTTCGCGTTGCTGTAACGCCGTTTACTGTAACCGTAGATGGCGCATTGTTGGCCGCAGTAGCCGTATTGCTCGGTACATACCCCAGAATATTAGGGTCGATAACCGAACTGATGCTTAACGTGGTGGTGGTATTCTGCGCACCCATTCCTTTCCATACACTTCCGTCAAAATAATAATAGCCCGGTGCGGTGATATTCGCTGTTTTGGTTGTAGATACTGATGGAGCAGAGGTTGCATAAACAATAACGCCGGCGTGGGCCGAGGTATATCTGGAATCGGCAGCCGTAAGCTGGTTCCCGGTGAGCCTTGGAGCGATTACTCCTTCGGCAGTAGAGCCATCCGTATTCTTTGGGGCAACGTCCAAGGTCGCTTTTGGAGCATTTGTATTTATCCCTACTTGGGCTTTAACAAGTGAGATTGACAAATTAACCGACAGAAAAGCCGCCAGTAGTAAATTTTTCTTCATTACGCTAATTTTTGCAAATTTTTTTCAAAAATATGCAAAATATTGCGACATACCATTGCCTTAACATTAAAATAAACAGAATATATTTCAATTTTTCAAATGAAGGTGTAATACTGAACAGATAAATCCCTGATTATAAATATCAAAAGTATTTTATACGGATATTTAATTCATAATACAGTGATTATTAAAAATGTATACATCCACTCCTGGTTAACCTGTTATTTAAATATAATTACAGAACAGTTGCTGTGAGGCCATCATATTTTGCATAAGTTAAATAAAAACAGCTCAGCTTTCTATGGGCAACAGTAAGAAATGGCAACCTTCGGATGAAAGGCAAACATAAACGTTTCGAATCCGTTTTTGCTGTCGA
>JAKOOG010000112.1 GCA_022701545.1 Weeksellaceae bacterium
CTGTGAGGCCATCATATTTTGCATAAGTTAAATAAAAACAGCTCAGCTTTCTATGGGCAACAGTAAGAAATGGCAACCTTCGGATGAAAGGCAAACATAAACGTTTCGAATCCGTTTTTGCTGTCGATATCCTTACTCAGCAGGTATTTATTGTCGATAATATCAATCAGCAGCAGTTCGGGAGTATAAAATGTAAGACCGATTTTATGTTTTGAAGAATCTTTAACATTTGAACTGATGAGATCAAGTGTGAAAGTATCGACAGGGAAAAAAGTAGTTCCCAGAACATCAGGGAGGCTTCTGATTTCGCCTTTTAATTGTGAAACATAATTCGCAACTGCCGAACTCAGCAAAAAAGGAATTTTCTCCGCGTGCGGGTTTTTAGCCAGCAGTTCCCAATAGTTTTTCACCGGATTTTCCGGATCGTCAAACACCTGGTGCTGAATTTTATATTCAAAATACGTATCCTCAAAAACATATCGGTCCCACACCATTTCAGAATTCCGGTCGATTACGATCCGGAATGCGAGTTTTATTTTCCCTTTCATAACTTTAGTTTACTTAATAAAATCAGACAGCATTTTTCCTGGCCTGATTCAAAAAAAAATTAACGGGCTTGTTCAACCTAATTTAAATTGAACCACAAAAGTTTTTTTATGATAATCAGCCAGATCGTAAAAGTTCTTAAAGGAATAAAAATCAAAATTTTTTAAAATATTTTTATTCCTTTTCTGTATTTTGCTTTCAACTTTAATCAAGAGCATCAGTATCTGTTGCTGCTTCTGTGGTTAACAAATTGTAAACATGCTTAATATAAAAACATTTGTGTCTTAAACTACTTAATATATTTTTAAGTTTAAACCTCGAAAAAAATAATAAGTGCATTTTCACTTAAGGCTTCAAATTCCAAAGTTTCAATGCCACTCAGCAGAATTGAATCCCGGGTTTCAAGAAGCCGGTTCTGAAATTCAAATGCTCCGTTGATGACCAGCCCGAAAATTCTTTTTCCAGGATAATAAAGAGCATAGGTTTGCTCTTTTCTTCCTTCATAAAGTCCGATGAAGTTTGGAAATTCCAATTTTTCTGAGACCGGAATCAGTGTATTACGCTTTTCTATAATGAGTTCTTCAACAAAAAATGCACTTTCAGGCTGCAGAGACTGCAGTTCAATAATTAAAATATCAGTTTTTGCATCATTCAGATAATTCCTGATTTTAAGTGTTGATCTTTCTATCGATTTTAAAGTGAAAACTTCCTCCGGAGAAATGACTTTCCGAAAACGGTTGAGCTGAATTTTCCCGTAAAGGGTAAGGATTACCAAGGTTGAATTTTCCTGGGATTCGAATTCAAAACTGCCATTTTCATCCAGTACGGCTTCAGTGACCGTTTTTAAGCAACCGGTATTATTTTCATGGCTGATGATCTTACTGACAACCGATTGGTTTTCTTTTTTCCAGATCGCAAAATCAGCTTTAAATATTTGGGAAGGCGTCTGAACCAACATCATCTTAATGATTTAAAAATTAAAAAAGCGGTAAGTGATTATTCCTCCTCCTCATCCATCATGATCATCTACCGCTTCGTAAAAACTAATAACGCTCTTCTAAACCGAGACTTTTATCGTATGAGACAGGGCAAAACCTCCGCTTACGCTTCCCGAAATGCTGGACATTTCATTGGAGGTTCCGTCACTGAAAACATTATCGTTGGAATTATAGGTATACCCGCTCATTCCTTTATATCCTGTACTGGCCGCCACCTGTGCCACCGCACTGTCAGTGCCTTCAGGAAATGCTATCTGGGTCACCAGCAAAGACTGGCCGGCAGCATTATAAACATGAACGTGAATATGAGTGGCCCTGCCGTTGTACCACCCTGGGAAAATGGATGTAAACTTTACTTTCCCCTCCGCATCCGTCGTCTGTCTTCCTCTCAAAAAATGGACGGCGGTGTAATTGGCCGACTGCATTCCCGTTCCTCCGTATTCCGAGTAATTTCCGTCTTTATCGCAATGCCAGATATCTACGGTAGCTCCCTGTAAAACGGTACAGCCGGCATTTGCATTCTGGACGGTAATGGCGATGGTCAACGGAACTCCGGTCCTGTCGCTTACAATATTGGCCTGAACCAAAGTTGACGGAGACTTTGTGGGAAACGGACCCTCCGTTTCTGAATTGGTAACGGAACAGGCGGTTGAAATGGAATTGTCAACCGTCCCTGCGGTAGAATTTGCATCCTCATCATTTCTGCAATGAATAAAAATAGGGGCCGCCAAAGCCGTTACGCCTGCCAGGCCCAAGCTTTTTAAAAATCCTTTTCTGTCAATGGTTTTCATACTTTCTCATTTTCTTGGATCAAATGTATTCTTAAAATGACCGCGTAAGAAATTTATGAGGTAAACAGAAAAAATGTGTCGGTGAAAATGGTTTTCTTGCAGAGGGAGCGGACTGGCAGGGCCCGGATTGAACATTTTTCCAGGCGTTTTGGTTCGGGCGCGGCAAAGCCGCGCCCGAACCAAAAAAGTGTACCGTGAAAGTTCCTGATGATTATCTGTTCAAAATCCTCATTACCTCCTCCTTGTAGGTTTCGCCAATCGGAATGATAAATTCATTGATGTGAATATTTCTGTTGACCATTGTCCTGATATCAGCTACAGGAACAATAAAAGAACGGTGGACGCGGATAAAATCTTTTTCCGGAAGTTTTTCCAGAATGCTTTTCATGGAAGAGCGGGCTGTGATTTTTGTAGCATCTTTCAGGTGAATCCGGATATAATCATCCAGGCCTTCAATCAGCTGAATGGCATTGAAATTAATTTTGTGAAGCTTGTAATCTGCACGGATTGAAAGATGTCTGGCTTCATTTGTTTCCTCCTTATCTTTCACTTTTTCAACAGCGGTTTTAAATCTTTCAAAGGAAAAAGGTTTCAGCAGATAATCGACTGCATTTACGCTAAAAGCATCCACCGCATACTCTGAATAAGCCGTCGTAAAAATAACTTTGGTATTTTGCGAAATATTTTTGTAGAAATCCAACCCGTTTTTTACAGGCATTTCGATATCCAGAAAAATAAGGTCCACCGGAAACTTGTTGAGGTGTTTCTGCGCATCACTCTGCTTATTGAAAACTTTCTCCAGGATTAAATTTTCAATTTTCCCGGCATAATTTTCAATAATGCGGAGCGCGAGAATCTCGTCATCCAAAGCAATCGCTCTGATCATATTCTGCTGTTTTAGATTAAACTGATTTTTAGATCAACTTCATAAATCCCCTCTTTTTCACTGATTTTAACCGAATGCTTTTCAGGATACACCTGTTTGAGGTGCTCGAAGGTATTTTTTAACCCGATTTTAAAACTGTTCTCCCCATTAATAGGAGTGTTGACAATTTTATTAAAGACCACAAAATTCAGGACTTTTTCCTCGACAGCAATTTTTACGGATATCTTTGAGCTTTCTTCGGCATTGAAGCCATACTTAAAAGCATTCTCAATAAAATTAATTAATAGAAAAGGTACGATTTTCAGATTTTTGAAATCGCCGGCTTCAGTGTAGGTAAAATCGAGGCTGCTGTCGGTCCGGATCAGCTGGAGGGCAATATAATCTTTAATGTATTCGATTTCTTTGGTTAAATCAACATATTCCTTACTGCTTTCCTGTACGACATAACGCATTACGTTGGAGAGCTTCAGGATTCCGTTCGGGGCATCGTCCGATTTTAACAAGGCTAAAGAATAGATTGAATTGAGCGTATTAAAAAGAAAATGCGGCTGCAGCTGATATTTTAAGTTTAATAATTCGGCTTTTGCTTTCGACCGTTCGAGCTCTTTTTTCTCTATATTCCGGAAGATAAACAACGAGGAAAGCAGTGAAAATAAAAACGGTAAAAGCGAAGAAAAGATCATCTGACGGTAAGAAGCATCATTATGCGGACCGAATCCCGGAAGAGGCGGTCTTCCACCCATTGGCGGCGGCATAGCTCCTGAAGGAAACGGATTTCTCATTTCCGCCGGTGGTATGTTTTGCGAAAAGGAATTTCCCGAAGCCAGCAGATCGGGAACAATAACCATCAAGCTGAAACTGATGACGATGCAAACCGCATATCCCCAAAACTTTTTTTTGCTGTAAAATTTCGGAAGAAAAAGATTGAGGTTCAGATAAAAGAAGAAGATAACGAGTACAAACCGGATAAATTCCCTTTGAAACGGCGAAACCCTGAAGACGGACAGCGTCCCGTCGAAATCCGGTGAAGAAACAATCGGGATCGACAGCAGCAAAGGAATGAGAATGATATGGGGAACTATTTTTTTCATTAAAATTCAGAAAAATTAAATGTAAATCCGAGGCAAATGCTTCCATAAAAAATATATTCTGCCCCGGTCTTATTTGTTTTTTACAATATGACCTGCAAAGCGAAGATAAGAAAATTTGTCGCTGATCATTACAGGATTTAATACAGATGCTTTTGAATACGGAATACGTAGATTTGAACACGTACGGCAGATGAGATTGTCTGAAATTTACATCATCATAAAAGATTCATAAAAATGAAAATAGTCGTAACAGGTTCATTAGGAAATATCAGTAAACCTTTGGTGATCCGGCTGGTGAAACAGGGGCATGAGGTTACCGTAATCAGCAGTTCTGCATCAAGAAAGGCAGCAATAGAAGAACTGGGAGCCAAAGCTGCCATTGGGAAAATAGAGGATGAGGGTTTTCTCACCAGAACCTTTGAAGGCCAGGATGCGGCTTACTGTATGATCCCGCCGTTTAATTTTTTCGGGGATAAAAACCTTGACTATCGGAAAAAAACCTTGGCGATCTGCAGTAATTATGTTGAAGCCATCCGGAAGGCAGGCATTAAAAAAGTGGTTCACCTGAGCAGTGTGGGTGCAGAAAAGCCTGCAGGAAACGGTGTCCTGGTTTTTCATTATCTGGCAGAAAGTACCTTTAAAAAGCTTCCTTCTGACGTCAATCTGATCCACATCCGTCCCGCTTCTTTCGATTATAATCTGTATGCGTTCATGGAGATGATCAGGGGGGAAGGTTTTCTGAAAGGGATCATCGGTAAACTGCTCTACCTTCAGCATTACGGGATCAAAGGACTCATCAGAGGGTATTCCGGGATTATCCTGTCCAACTACGGAGGCAACGACAAAATAGCCTGGGTCTCACCCCATGATATCGCCTCTGCGATTACGGAGGAAATAAACGCTCCGCAAACCGGCAGAAAGGTGAGATATGTAGCCGGCGATGAACTCACCTGCCAGGAAATAGCAACCGCTCTCGGAAATGCCATCGGGAAACCTTATCTGAAATGGGTGCTGATCAGTGATAAGCAGATGACCGATGCTTTTACCAAACTCGGAGTATCGGAAACCAATGCCAAAGCATTTACAGAAATGAATGCCGCCATGCATAACGGAAGCCTGTTTAAGGATTACTTTAAAAACAGACCGGCGGTATTGGGCGCTACGAAAATTAATGATTTCGCAAAGGAATTCGCTATAAAATATAATCAACAATGAAAAATTTAGTATCCATCCTACTCCTTCTCGCTTGTTCGGAGCCGTTATTTTCACAATCCGGACCTGACGATATTGTAGGCACGTGGTACAGTCCGGTGAAAAGCGGGAGTGTACAGATCTACAAAAACGGTGGAAAATATGCCGGTAAGCTGGTCGACTTAAAGCCCTCTGCAGATAACCGGGGAAACCCATTGCTGGATGTTCATAATCCTGATGAAGCCAAACGTAAAAGGCCCCTGATCGGGATTTCTCTATTAACGGACATTACCTATGACGCTAAGAGGAAAAGCTGGAAAGGAAAACTGTATGATTATGACGGAGCCAAAGGAAGCACCTATGATTCGTATCTTACCATTACCCAAAACGGCAAGCTGAACATTAAAGGCTTTTGGGGACTTTCCTTTTTCGGATTAAATCCCGGACTGACTTTAGAAAGAGTTCATGCAGAATAATAGTATATTTAAATCCTATAAAATCAACCGAATGAATATGCAGCAGCCCTACCGGATCAAAAGCATTCAGGAATATCATAAAATTCTTGGCATTGGCAGTCCGGAACATCCCATGATCAGCGTCATCGATCTGAGTGAAATTACCCCGTACCAAAGTGAGGAAAGCATTAAAGTGGTCTTTGACTTTTACATGATCTCACTTAAAAAAGTAGACGCCGGAAGTGTCCATTACGGCTATGGGCAGCAAAAGTATGATTTCGACAACGGGATTCTGTTCTTCATTGCGCCCAATCAGGTTTTTTCGTTTAAAGCAGACAATGACTTTAAGAGTTCAGGAAAGATGCTGCTCGTTCATCCTGATTTTTTGTGGGGAAGCGCATTATCTAAAACCATCAAAAAATATGATTTTTTCAACTATGCCGTCCATGAGGCTCTGTTCGTATCAGAAAAGGAGGAGGCTGTACTGAATGGTTTCATGGCAAACATCGAGCAGGAATACCATTCACATATCGATACATTCAGTGATTCCATCATCATCTCGCAAATCGAATCGTTCCTGAATTATTCCGACCGGTTTTACATGCGGCAGTTTCTCACGCGTAAAATAACCGCAGGCCGCATCCTGGATCAGCTGGAACAGATTCTCAATGATTATTTTGAAGAGGATGACGTTATCCATAAAGGTTTGCCCACTGTGCCGTATGTTGCCGGGCTTCTTAATTGTTCCCCCAACTACCTGAGCGGTGTACTGAAAACGCTCACCGGCCGGAATACCCAGCAGCACATCCACGAAAAGGTGATCGAAAAGGCAAAAGAGAAACTGTCGACAACGACGCTGACGATCAGTGAAATCGCTTTTGAATTGGGATTTGAATATCCCCAATCTTTCAGTAAGTTGTTTAAGAGCAAGACCCGCCTGTCTCCGGTTGAATTCCGGGCCTCTTTCAATTAATTTTAAATTATTTACCCTTCCGATGATCGATTTTTTAGCATCATTAAAATCAAGAAATGAATACCTCTTTTACTTTGGGATGCTATGCCTGTTAAGTGCCGGATTATTATTCATAAAGTCAAGATTCAGCGAGCTCCAGATCAATGAGGTTAATGCCTGGCATAAACCGGTTAAATTTGCGCTGTCGATGGGTCTGTTCAGTTTAACGATGGGTTGGTACACCGGTTATCTCACCACCTACCGTCATCTGAATATATACAATTGGACCGTGATCATCGGTCTGGGATTCGAAGTGTTTTATGTCGCTTTTCAGGCGGCGCGGGGCCAGCTTTCCCATTACAATACCAGCTCAGCTTTATATACTTCACTTACGGCAGCAATGGCACTTGCTGCAATAGCCGCCACTTTATATACCGGCTATATCGGCGTGTTGTTTTGCACCGGAAAGTTCCCTGAGCTCCCTGATTATTATCTCTGGGCCATCCGGCTGGGCATCTTTATCTTTGTGCTATTTGCTCTGGAGGGTGCGGCTATCGGTGCCAACGGTTCGCCCGGAGTGGGCGGTACAGGCGGCCGGGCACTCCCCTTTCTGAACTGGAGCCTTACTCATGGAGACCTGCGTATCGCCCATTTCATAGGGATGCACGCTTTACAGGTCCTGCCGTTGCTTGCTTATTTTGTCTTTAAAGACGTGAAGCCGGTGCTTTTTACCGGATTGGTTTACGGTGTCCTGGCATTGTTTTGCCTGCTGCTGGCACTTAACGGGAAATCAATATTTCATTCTAACTAAAAATCCGGCAGTCCGGTCACTGCCTCATCAGTAGGAACAGCCTTTGGAGGTGGAATCAAGCAAATCGGCCACTGAAACGATTTCAATATCCGTGAACATTCTTAAATACGCTTCGATAAACGGTTTATGCGCTGCACCGACAACCAATAACGCACGGCCTCCCGCGATCGGAGCCGTTGCTTCCCGGATTGCCACAGCCATCCGCAAATTCTGAGCTTCCCATGCTGCAACGCGCTGACGGCCGGCTTTCCCCATTTTTACGCTTCGAAGCATGGAAAACCACTGCGCATCGGCATCGAGTTCCCCAAAACGTGCTGAATTCTTCCATTTCAATACCGGCATGACCTGAGCAGCGGAACTCAGCTTCATGGTGTCTTCCGGAATGGCACGGAAGGCCGCCGTATGATGGTTGAATAAATCTTTCAGTCCGGGCTCTGCATTTACAGCATCCTGCATCTCTTTATTATCGGGCAGCACGACATCGCTGGCATGGTCGCCCGCGCCATACACGCGCTCCAGGCCTACATCGGCAGCCAGACGGGCTGCGATGGATGACAATTCGCTGCGCAGTTCAGCAAAACGGTTCAGACGCTTGGCCAATGAAGCGGAAATTCCGTCCTGGGCGACCCGGTCGGCAGGAGCGAGACGCATCCACTGTACCGTTGCAGAAAACGGCTCGGCAGCCGCTACAAATAAGGCAGCGAGGGATCTTCGCTGAGCCGGGGCCAGCTCCTTTTTCCGAGCTAAGCTGTCTGCTTTTACCAATGCCTGGGCTGCATTCAGATGCAGTTCACTTTGGGCGGCTTTTGCCATTTCCAGTGTAGGCCCGGCGTACTTGCCGGCATCTCCATGATAGGCCGCATAAGCGTCTAGCCCCATTACCTGTTCGCCCGGTAAGGCTTCGGTCAGGATAACCTGTGGATTATAAACCCTTAGGCGGCACAAAAGAGGTTCCAGCCAGGCCAGCTGGAATTTAGCAGAAGCGGCATCCAGATGGGAAATTCCCAATACCATAACTTTCGTCTGAGGCAAACCCAATTGCGGCTTTGCAGCTGCCGGATCAAAGGCTTTATTTCTTTGGGCATGCATCGATTCTAAAGTGGCAAGCAGCAGAAAAGCAGACAGCAACAGCTGAAGAATAAGTTTCCTTTGGAGAATGATCGGTTTCATAAAAAGTTTTTTAATGGTCCGGGGCCTGATGGTTTATTATATCCGGAGCTGTAAATATAAGTTAATTCCGGGTCACGTTTCAGCTTTTCGAAACTGCTGATCTTTATTTAGCAGAACACAAAAAATTTTCAATTGCCAGCAATCAATGGATATCTGAAGACCGTTAAACGACCGGTCCGTCTGAGCGGATGAGCAGATCTGCCGTGACTGCCCAGCAGAATTACTTTTAAAATGACAGTCATTCTGAAGAATAGCCGGCGGATGGCATATCGTTTGAGAAGATCACAATATCACTTAAACATATATTACTGAAGCCGTTTGGCTATAATTTTGAACCCCTTTTACAAATATGGATAAACCAGAAATCAACGAAGCTGAAAATGGAGATTTTCTTACGAATAAATTTTTTGCTTCACCGGTTCAGGACGGCAGCGATGATGCATTTGCTCTCCTTATGACGGAAGCCATCAGGGGCATAGATTCCCTGAAACCCTTGTCCCGGAACAGCAGCGCATTTCTAGGTGAAAACCCGGAACTCACCGTAACAAGGGATCATGCTCAGCGAGCAGTTTTAAAACCGGAAGGTGAATCTTTTACCGAAGTTTTAAATCAGATCATCTCCACATTCGAAGGTTTACCCAATTGGGGACATCCGTTGAATATGAGCAATATCTGTCCGCAGGAAAATTATGCCGCCATCGCCGCATCGATGCTTACCCAGATATTTTCACCCAACATCCTGGAGGCGGAATATGCCTGGAATACCTCCATTGCCGAATTGGAATCCTCTGCGATGTTAGCGGATCTGGCAGGCTGGGATGCCGGTAAAGCCGGCGGAATATTTACCTACGGCGGCTCAGGCTGCTGGATGTATCAGCTAAAATATGCACTAAGCCGGGTACTCCCCGATTCCAGGGAGCAGGGAATCAGGACCGATGCAAAAGTATTATGCTCCGAGCAGGCCCATTATGCCATGCTGAACAGTACAGACTGGACGGGTCTCGGCATGAATAACATCATTAAAATAAAAACACTTCCCGACACCAACACTATGGACATTACGCATCTGGAACAGGTGATCAGAGAATGCTTTGACCGCCATATACCTATTGCTTCCGTGGTCTGTACGATGGCCAGCACGGATGCATGTGCTTTTGATCCTGTAAAAGCAGTAAGGAAATTGCTCGACCGCTATCCGAATCATCCTCAATACGGAAAAGCTTTATTATATTGTGATGCCGTCATCGGATGGTCCTGGCTGGCTTTTAAGGACTATGATTTTGCCGCTAATCCTCAAAATTTCACGGAAGCTGTCCTGGAATCCGCTCAAAAAAATTGTGAAGCCATTCAGGAGATTCAATATGCCGATGCATTCGGTGTTGATTTCCATAAAAATTTCTCCCCTTTGGTAAGCAGTGTTTTTGTATATAAAGACCGGTCCGAGTTTGAGAACCTGCTGAAGCGGGAAAGTTCGGCCTATCTGCAGGAACGCGGGGATTACAATCCCCACAATTATAGTTTGGAAGTGTCACGCGCCGCCGGCGGATCGATGTCTGCGTGGGCCACCTTAAAATTTTTAGGAGCGAACGGCATCCAACACGTTTTGGCTCATGGCCTCAAAAACAAACATTATATGCTCAGACAGCTGGAATTCTATTCCGATATGACCTGTGTGAACAGCGCAGATAACGGTGCCGCCTTATTATTAAGAATTTATCCCGAAGATACCGACGCCGCTTTACAATATGCGCAGGAATTGCATGACGAAACCTCCCGAAACCAGTTGATCAACCACAATACCCTTATTCAGAAAATCTCCGACCTGTTATGGAAATGGTTCAGGGAGAAAAAGCAGATCGGCGGAAGGTTCACACCTTATCTCAGCATTACCAAAGGATTCAGGCCTGCGGTATATAATAAAAATACCATCGATCCTGAAGCCGTTATCTATGCTTTAAAAGTTTATCCGGTGAGTACATACATCACCGAAGCTGATATGCAGCATGCCATACACTGTATAAGGCTGGCCCGCAATGAAGTGGTTTAAAGCGATTGAATTCATGCTTTTACTTTTCACAAAAAAAATCCATCACCAAAAAGGGAGCTTCCTTAAAAGTTCCCTTATGCTTCTGTGTCTTATAGCTAAATAAGGTTGGAGAAAAACTATTCCCAATTGCATTTAATGCTTTTAATGATGTAGACCTATTGAAAATTCAATATCAATTAAATGACTTTCTGAATTCCATAGGTGAAACACGGGTTTTGGTCTTGAAAAGCTTGCTGAAAGATTGGGAATGCCCGAAGCCCAGTTCATAAGCAATCTCCGAAACGGAAAGATTGGTGGTTGATAATTTTTCTTTAGCCTTTTCGATGATGGCATTCTGAATGTATTGCTGGGTGTTCAGCCCGGTCAGTGAACTCAGCATATCACTCAGGTAGCGCTGCGAAAGTTTTAATTCCGTACTGATGTATTTTACCGACGGCAATCCGTTTTTCAGGCTGCTTTCTTCGTCAAAATAGCTGTTTAACAGTCTGTCGAGCTTAGTAATGATGTCGTGATTGACGGCTTTCCGGGTAATGAACTGCCTGTTGTAAAAACGGTTGCTGTAATTTAATAACAGCTCAATCTGGGACACCAGAACATCCTGGCTGAAGGCGTCGATATTACTGTCTAATTCACCGGCGATTACAGCAAACAAATTTGCTACGATTTCTTTCTCCTTTGCCGATAGAAACAAGGCTTCCGAAACATCATAAGAAAAAAAGCCGTATTGGTTGATTGTTTTTCCCAAAGGATAAGTCCGGATAAAGTCCGGATGAAAATACAGGGCAATCCCTTCATAGCTCTCCACCTCCTCCGGCGGAAAAACAATCTGTTTCGGCTTCAGAAAGGCCAATCCGCCTTCTTCAAAATCGTAAGATCCCTGCCCGTATTTTATTTGTCCCGTGAATGAGGGTTTAAAGGAAATTTTATAAAAATCAAGACTTATTTTTTGCCCTTTCGGAAACATTTCAACCGGGACCTGGTGATAATCAACCAATGCGACCAACGGATGCAAGGGCGCGGGAAGTCCCAAAATACGCATCAGTTGGGATATGCTTTTAAGGTGATGAATGTCGGACTGCTGTTGCATTTTGTTTACGAATTTAATCAATTTTGTTTTGACGGGCGAATAACAAGATCCCCGATTTCCACCTCATCCGGCTGGCTTATCGCATACAGCACGGCGTTTGCAATGGCCATGGGATCCATGCCCATTTCTTCCATTGCTTTCCGGATGTTGGTTTTCATTCCTTCGTTTTTTATATTGTCCGCAAAATCCGTTTTCACGAATCCGGGTGAAATGCCTGTTATCCGTATGCTGCCGTCTGACTCCTGACGAAATGCTTCTGCAACAGTACGGACGGCATTTTTAGTTCCTGCATAAATACCCTGCATCGGTACAATTTTTAATCCCGATGTGGAAATGATATTCACAATATGTCCGGACCGCTGTTTTTTGAAAACCGGAACAGCCGCTGCCATCCCATACAAAACGCCTTTGAGGTTAATGTCAATCATGTCTTCCCAACCTTCAACATCCAGGTCATCAATACGGCTCAATTGACTGACGCCGGCATTATTGACCATTACATCCAATCTCCCGTATTTTTCAACGGCTGTAGTCACAAACCGGATCAGATCGGTTTTGTTCTTCACATCTATTTCAGCACAAATCGCTTCGCCACCTGCATTTTTAATTTCTTCCACCAGTTTTTCCAGTTTTCCGGTGTTTCTGGCCCCTAAAACCACTTTTGCGCCGTTTTCAGCCAATCGTATTGCAGTGGCTTTACCAATTCCGGCACTTGCACCGGTAACAGCAACTACTTTTCCTTTAATATTTTGCATCGTCAATGATTTATCGGTCGATCTGTTCTTCTAAAAATTGGGGATACCGGTCGCCGGCAAGTGTAATTCCACTTACTTTTGCGTCAATGGCAGCCAGGTCATCGACGGTTAATACAACATCTGTACTGCCGATGTTTTCTTCCAAACGGTGCAGTTTTGTTGTTCCGGGAATGGGTGAGATCCAGGGTTTCCGGGCCAACAGCCAAGCCAGGGCCAATTGACCGGTCGTAATCTTTTTTTGTCCGGCTATTTCAGCAAGTGCTTTTACCAAAACCTGGTTGGCTTTGATGTTTTCTTCAGTGAAACGGGGAAGAATGTTCCTCCGGTCGACCTCTTCCAACTTTGTACTGATCATGCCGGTAAGAAAGCCTTTGCCCAAGGGACTGAACGGAACAAAGCCGATTCCCAATTCCTCTAAAGTGGGGATAATTTCATCTTCCGGCTCCCGCCAAAACAGAGAGTATTCGCTTTGCAATGCTGATACAGGCTGAACGGAATGGGCTTTCCGGATGGTTTTTGCACCGGCTTCCGACAGGCCGAAATATTTTACTTTGCCTTCCCGGATCAGGTCTTTTACGGTTCCGGCAACCTCTTCTACCGGAACTTGAGGATCTACTCTGTGCTGATACAACAAATCGATGTAATCTGTTTTTAATCTTTTCAGAGAGGCTTCGGTAACTGCTCTTATCGTTTCCGGCCTGCTGTCTAATCCTAATGCCGGTTTAGCTTCTTTACAGCCAAATTTCGTGGCAATGATCACTTCTTTTCGGTAAGGCAGTAATGCCTCTCCTACAATTTCTTCATTGGTGTAAGGCCCGTAGGCTTCTGCCGTATCAAAGAATGTAATTCCTCTTTCTACAGCGTTGCGCAGTAGCGTGATGGCTTCTTTTTTCTCCATCCCTTTTCCGTCCAGAAAGTTCAAGCCCATACATCCGAATCCCAATGCGGAAACTTCCAGTCCGCTGTTTCCCAATTTTCTTTTTTGCATACTTCTCTTTTTATGTTTATGAAACTGACTTTAATTTCAATGACAAAATTCCGGATTCTCATCTTTTAAAAAGTAGCCGGACCGGTAATTGTTGTAGCCGGATTTTCAAAT
>JAKOOG010000126.1 GCA_022701545.1 Weeksellaceae bacterium
TACTTTTTTTTTGACACATGAGTCACAAAGAAAGATTTGAAATTCTGCGCATATTTTAGAGCACATGAGACTAAAAATCTAAGATTTTTAAAACTTGGTGGTAAAAATCTCCCGCAAATTGCACATATTTCACGGATCATGGCGCATGAATTACGGCTGTAAAACTTCAATGCCTTATTTGTCACTGAATGGGCAAACGTCTTCGTTTGCAGGGTTTTCTTACACCACTCCGTCAAAAATTCTTTGAATTTTTGCCACCCCTCCATGGGAGGGGAATTTTTATTGGCGTGAATTATTGTATTTGGATCGGTAAGCTGATTTCCCAATTTGACCTGTAAAGCTGTTCAGATTTGAAAAATGATCCGGAAGGGGATATCAATCGAGCTGGGCGGTATTTTTAATTTTGATGATCCGCAGCATCTGGAGTACCCGCATGGTCTGGAATCCCATGTCCCATTCAAACCATCGGGAAGCGTTGTTCGGCTTCTGAGGATGTTTGTGGTGATTGTTGTGGTACGCTTCTCCCCAGAAGAGAAAATCGACCGGAAGGATGTTTTTGGAAGTGTTGGTCATCTGATAGTTTTCATACCCGAATTTGTGGGCCCACCAGTTGACGGCCATCCCCTGCAGCGATCCCATGATAACGGTAGCCGGTAAAAACAGCCACTGCCACCATGCCGTTGCCAGCAAGGCATAAATTGCGATGTACACCCCAATCCAGATGATCCGGGTAATGTAATTGTGGGCAAAATGATCAAACCGTTCCCAGTCCGGAAGGTTTTTCTTATATTTTTCCGGCGCATCAGTTTTCCCGATGTACAGGTGGAAATAATTGGTTCTTGTCGTCCACATCATCAGGAAAGGATTCGGATCGTTATGCGGCGAATGGGGATCTTCCGGTTTATCGGTATTCGCATGGTGCAGGCGGTGCATCAGGCCATAGGTATAAGCACTGATGTACGATGAACCCTGGGTAATGAAACACCCCAGGTAAAACATTCGTTCCCAGAATTTCGACATGGTAAACAGGTTGTGCGCTGCATACCGGTGATGGAACACCGACTGGAAAAAAAGCGACGCATACCAATGTATGATGATGAAAATGAATAATGCCATAAATAATGATTATAAAATTGAACAGTTGGTTTTTGAGGCAGTGCTAAAGAAAAATTCTGAAAAAAGAGGTCTTACTGCCTGATATTATATACGAAAGATTTGTTGGTGAGGTTTTCCGGCATCAGCGCTGATCGGTGGATCTGTCTTTAACCGGCTTAGGATCAATATTTATAAATCAAAATAAATTAGTACATTTAATTTTCTTCTGCGCGGACAGCATTATTGTGAAAAGGTAAACAAATCCTTAATCCGGAAAGATACAACAATAATGGCAGATGATGTGCATGATAAGAAAGTAATTTAAAATCCGGTACGATGAATTCTTCTACACCTCCCTCCTTTTCCTCCCTCAACGGCCTTGTGCTGGCCGGCGGCAAGAGCTCACGGATGGGAACCGCCAAACAAGAAATCTGCTGGCATGGAAAGGAACAGCAGTATGCCATGGCCGGACTGCTGTCCAAATTTTGCGATAGCGTGTTTATTTCCTGCCGATCTGAGCAGCTGGAAAAAGTTGATGCAGGTTATCAGGTTCTTGCTGATGTATCTGCAGAAATGGGTCCGGTTGGCGGTATTTTGTCAGCGTTTTACCACCGGAAAGATACCGCCTGGCTGGTGGTGGCCTGCGATATGCCGCTGTTGGATGAATGCGCTCTGGAATTTCTGGTCCGTGCCCGGGATCCTGAAAAGACGGCCACGGCTTACGAAAGTCCGGTAGATGGAGGACCTGAACCGCTGGCTGCCCTCTGGGAACCCCAAAGTTTTCCGCTCCTGCTGGATTTTCTGGAAACCAGAAGCCGTTCGCCGCGGAAGTTTATGACGAACAGCGATATCCTCCTGCTGAAGCCTGAAGATCCGCAGGTGTTGCGAAATGTGAATACGCCGGAAGAGGCGGCGGAAGTTCGGCGGCTGATAGAGGGTTCTCAAAGAATCCGGTAATGTCGCACGCAGATTTTGCGGATGACGCTGATTTTTTTTAATGCAAAGTTTTTATTTTATCAGCCGATGGGATAAGGGCGCAAAGACGGATTAGCAGGCTGATCTGATGAAGAGTAAGTTTTATTTATCAGGTATATAAATTGCTTTTAAAAATTCAATGCACGGAAATGATCCGTGCATTGAAATATTATTCTAATGTGAATTCGACCGAATTTAATTCGTTTTCAACAGTTTAAATAAATAGGAATGATTAAAAATTTTCCATGGCTTAATGAAAAAATCATTTTAAATATTTAAAACTTTCATAAGTATCTTAACTGAGGTCTTCCAGCATTCCTATTCGAGCCTTTTAATACAGTTTCTATTTCGAATTTACATTATTTTATTGCTGAGCCGTTCCTGTAGCGGCGGCGATGTGCTCACCGATCTTCTGATAGATCTCAGGATCATGCTTTTTGATTTTAATGCGGACGTATTTGGAGGCAGGCATATTGGCGCCGTCCACGACATTGTTGATGGAGACCAGGACATTGGTTTCCGGGAAATAAGTCATCGTGCTTTTCTGCGGAATAGCATATTTTATAACAACAAACAGGGGCGCAATACGCTCAATCCCGTCATCGTAATTGAAAAGGTCTACCTTCTCCCCTTCTTTGAGTCCGGCTTTTTCAATGTCCTTTTCATTCATCATCACGATTCTTCTTTCGTTAAAAATTCCCCGGTAGCGATCATCCAGCCCATACACCACCGTATTGAACTGATCATGGGTACGGGTGGTGGCCATCAGGCATTCGTCATCTGCCAAAGAATTATCGGGAATCGGAGTTATGTTGAAAGCAGCCTTTCCCGGAACATGCTCGCTGCTGAACTTTCCTTCGCGCGGTGCATTCGGAAGATAGAATCCGCCTTTTTGGACAACTTTTTCGTTATAGTTTTCAAAGCCGGGAATACATTGCGAAACATCCTCCCGGATGGCATCGTAGCTGTTCATGAACCGGTCCCAGTCGATCACGGAGCGGTCTCCCAATACGGCTTTTGCCATCCTGCAGGCTACGTGGATTTCGTTGATCAGGTTTTCGGAAACAGGTTCCAGCACGCCCCTCGACCATTCCACCACCCCCATGGAATTCTCCGTGCTGATGTGCTGCAGTTCTCCGTTGACGATGTCTTTTTCGCTCCGGGAAATTACCGGTAAAATCAGCGCTTCTCTTCCATGGATCAGATGGCCGCGGTTGAGTTTTGTGGATACCATTACCGACATCTCGAGCTTGCGCATGGCTTCCGCTGTGTAGGTGGTATCGGGAGCAGCAGACAGAAGGTTTCCGCCCATGCAGAACATGAATTTCACTTCGCCTTCATGCATGGCCTTAATGGCCTTTACCACATCGTATCCTGCTTTTCTCGGCGGTTGAAATCCGTAGAACTTTTCCAGCGCATCCAGCTGTTCTTCGGTAGGTTTATGGTTGACCAGCAATGTCCGGTTTCCCTGTACGTTGCTGTGGCCACGAACCGGGCATACGCCTCCGCCCTGGATTCCGATGCTGCCTTTCATCAGCAGGAGATTCACGATGTTATAAATCATATCCACTCCATTATGCTGCTGGGTAATGCCCATCCCCCAGCAGATGATGATCCGTTTTCTTTCAGCGATCATTTGTGCCGCTTCTTTCAGCTTTTCAACCGGAATTCCGCATTCATCTGCGAGAAATCCAAGGTCATATCGTTTCAGTTCTTCCCTTAAATCTTCAAAGCCGGCTGTTTTTTCGGCAATGAACCCATGATCGATAACCTTTCCCGGATTTTTTTCTTCCTCTTCCAGAAGGAGGAGCTGTAAAGCCTTTAATAAAGCCATATCACCATTGATCTTCACCGGCAGGTATAAATCTGACAATTCGAAAGGCTTGCTGATTAACGCTAAAGGTTTCTGAGGGTCTTTAAATCCCATCAGTCCTGCTTCCGGAAGCGGGTTAATGGCCATAATTTTAGCACCGTTTTTCTTTCCTTTGGTGAGTGCAGAAAGCATTCTCGGAGAATTGGTTCCCGGATTCTGGCCCATAATGATGATCAGATCCGTATCGTAAAAATCTTCCAGCTTTACCGTGCCTTTTCCAAAGCCAAGGCAACGGGTAAGGGCGTATCCGGAAGTTTCGTGGCACATATTGGAGCAGTCCGGGAAATTATTGGTCCCGAATTCCCGGCCGAACAGCTGGTATACCCAGGTGGCTTCATTGCTCGTTCGGCCGGAAGTATAAAACATGGCTTCGTCTGGGGAAGCCAGGCTGTTGAGCTTTTCAGCAATTTTGGTAAAAGCACCGTCCCAGCTGATCGGTTGATAATGTGTTCCGCCCTGCGGAAGGTACATCGGTTCTGAAATCCTTCCCAGCTGGCTGATCTCATAATCCGTCATTTTTGAAAGATCATAAACGGCGTTTTCTCTGAAGAAATCCGCACCGATCTTCTTGGAAGTCGCTTCTTCTGCCAGGGCTTTGGCGCCACTTTCACAATATTCCGCGATCGGTGACCGGTCGTGATCGGGATCCGGCCAGGCACAGCTCGGGCAATCGAAACCGCCAAACTGATTCATGCTGAAAAGCGCCCTCCCGCCCCGAAACGTTGAAGCAT
>JAKOOG010000144.1 GCA_022701545.1 Weeksellaceae bacterium
TTTCGGCACTTTATCTTACTAATAAGAAAAAACAATCTTAATGCTAAAAGCCGAACATATCACAAAGACCTATAACGCAGGTAAAAAAATAGCTCTGGATGATTTCAGTATCCATGTGCCGAAAGCAAGCGTATATGGCCTTTTGGGTCCTAACGGAGCCGGGAAGACTTCTTTTATCCGCATCATCAACCAGATTACCCAGGCAGATTCCGGTGAGATTACCATCAACGGGCAAAAGCTTAACCCCAACCACATCAAAGATATTGGCTATATGCCGGAAGAAAGAGGCCTATATAAAAACATGACGGTGGGCGACCAGCTTCTTTATTTCGGTGAACTGAAAGGCATGAGTAAAAACGATGCCCTGACAGAGGCTAAAAAGTGGTTTGACAAGCTTCACATCGATCAGTGGTGGAAGAAAAAGCTGTCTGAGCTCTCAAAAGGGATGGCCCAGAAAATCCAGTTTGTGGTTACGGTTCTCCACAGGCCCCATCTCCTGATTCTTGATGAACCCTTTTCAGGTTTCGACCCTGTTAATGCCAATCTGATCAAAGACCAGATTATTGAACTTAAAAATAACGGCACTACCATTATTCTCTCAACGCACCGCATGGAAAGTGTGGAGGAAATGTGCGATTATGTTGCGCTGATCGACAATTCAAAAAAAATAATTGACGGCAGGGTTTTCGATGTACGGGAGAAATTCAAAAAAAATATTTTCGGGATTACCCTTTCGGAAATTGATGAAAATAATTTCGCTGATTTTAAAAACAAATATGAGCTTTTTAACCTGTTAACGGCTAACAACCTGGTTTCATTCGATGTTAAAAACAACACCAGCACCAATCAGAATCACATTATTTCAGATCTTATCCGGGTAGGGAAAGTACGGTCTTTTGATGAAAAAATCCCGAGTATGAACGAGGTATTTATTAATGCAGTAAGCAACAACTCTTCATTATGAATCATATTTTTTTAATTACAAAAAGGGAATTTCTTACGCAGGTAAAGAAAAAATCCTTTGTTATACTGACGCTTCTGGCTCCTGTTATGCTGATTGCTTTCGGAGCAGTGGTCGGACTGATGTTCAAAGCCAATGAATCCCACAGCATTATTGAGGTAGTGGATAAGAGCGGGCTGTTTAAAAACCAGCTTAAATCTGATGACCGGCTGAACTATGTTTTTGTTTCTGCAGCTGATGAAAAATCCAAGATCAGTCATTTAAAAGGCAATGAATCCCTGGACGGGATCCTGATTCTGCCGGAACTGAAGGACCGTAATTTCACTGACCTGCAGCAAAATGCCAGGCTCGTCGTCAACAGTAAAATAGGGTTTGATACCAAAAAGAAAATTATTGCTGACATTAATGATGCCATTAAGAAAGAGAAGATCAAGCAGCTGGGCATTGCCGAAACACAGCTGAATGATCTTGATAAGGGTTTCACTTTAAAAACGATCAACGTTTCTGAAAATAACAAGGAGGATTCTGATCTTGGCTTCGGCGTAAAAAGCGGCTTAAGCATCCTGCTGATGTATGTAACGTTTATGTTTATTATTATTTACGGGGTCCGGGTCATGCGGAGCGTTCTGGAAGAAAAGAATAACCGTGTGGTGGAAATCATCATTTCTTCTGTAAAACCTTTTGAACTGATGATGGGGAAAATCTTAGGGGTAACCCTGGTTGCCCTGACCCAGTTCCTGGTCTGGATCACCATGTCCGTCATCGGCGCCCTGGTACTGAATACCGGTTTTTCATCGATCCGGAAAAATATTCCCGGCGGTAATGAAGAACTGGCGGATAAGCTTGATGTTGCCCAGATTGCCACCCAGGTTTCCCACAGCTTACTGGAACTGAATTTCCCCCTGATTATTTTTGTATTCATTGTATTTTTCCTGTTGGGATATATCTTTTACAGCTCAATTTATGCCGCCATCGGTTCTGCGGTAGACAACGAAACCGAGACGCAGCAGTTTACTTTATTTGCCATCCTGCCCCTAATGCTGGGGATGTACGGAAGTTTTTCTTTAATGAATAACCCGGACGGGCCGCTGGGCTTCTGGCTGTCGATTATTCCGTTTACTTCTCCTGTAGCGATGATTGCGAGAATCCCGTTCGGAGTCCCTGCGTGGCAGATTGCCCTTTCGATCGGCCTGTTACTGGGAACCACGGTTTTCATGATTTTCGTGGCCGGAAAAATCTACCGTGTGGGGATTCTGATGTACGGAAATAAAGCTACGCTGAAAGAAATCTGGAAATGGATCAGAGGATAAAAACTTAGATCAACAAAAATCCCGGAACTTATAATTCCGGTATTTCTTTTATGTCTTGAAATGAATCAATCTTTAATTGAAGATATAGCTTAAAGTTACGCTGAGTACCTGTTCAGATTTGCTTTTTTCAGTAGCCTCTGATTTTGTCCAGGATTCCCTGAGATCAGGATAGGTGTCGGAAAGTCCGAAATTATAATTGATCCCCAGTTCCAGCTGTCTTTTGTAACTGTACCCTATCCCTAATCCTATTCCAAAGTTGAATGAACTTGCTTTACCGCTCACGCCCGGATAAGCCGGATTGGTTACATCGGGATCATAATAAGACCTTGATGCAGGAGCATTCTTTGTTTTCTGACTGATCAGGAAATTAAACCTCGGACCTGCCATGGCAAAGAATTCAGACTCATTTTCTGAAAAATACCCCTTGAAAAAAACAGGAACGCTGAGATAGTCGTTTGCATACACTGCATTGTATCCGTCTGCCGTTTTTGCATCTTTATCTTTGCCTGTTTCACCGGCTCCGTAATACATTACTTCAGGCTGTAAGAAAAACTGGTTTTCTTTGCCTATAGGAATCAGTGCAAGCACACCTCCCTGAAATGTGTATCTCGGGCCTGAGGGATTGTGGGCATTCTTCACCCTGGAATAGTTGCCTCCCGCTTTGATACCGAATCTGGTACTGCTGAAATCAATCTGTGCGAAAGACATGGCAGACACGGCCAAAGCAGAGGCCAATAAAAATTTTTTCATGCTATTTATGTTTATATTATCCTAAAACTTTTGCTACGGTAGCACCGATATCAGCAGGAGAATCCACCACGTTGATTCCGTTTTCCCTCATGATCTCCATTTTAGCCTGCGCTGTATCTTCGTCACCGCCAACGATAGCACCTGCGTGCCCCATTGTTCTTCCTTTCGGAGCAGTCTGCCCTGCAATGAAACCGACTACCGGTTTTGTAGAACCGCTGGCTTTGTACCATCTTGCCGCTTCAGCTTCAAGGCCGCCACCGATTTCTCCGATCATGACCACGGCTTCCGTTTCAGGATCATTGATGAATAATTCCAGCGCTTCTTTTGTTGTGGTTCCAATGATCGGGTCTCCGCCGATACCGATTGCCGTAGAAACACCGAAACCGGCTTTTACTACCTGGTCAGCAGCTTCATAGGTAAGGGTTCCTGATTTTGACACGATTCCTACTTTTCCTTTTTTGAAAACAAAACCTGGCATCATCCCAATTTTAGCTTCTTCAGAAGTAATGATTCCGGGACAGTTCGGGCCGATCAGCCTGCAGTCTCTGTCTGCAATATAAGATTTTACTTTTACCATGTCTGCTACCGGAATCCCTTCAGTAATACATACGATTACTTTAATCCCCGCTTCTGCAGCTTCCATAATCGCATCTGCCGCAAATGCAGGCGGTACGAAAATGATACTTACGTTGGCTCCGGCTTTTTCTACCGCATCCGCCACTG
>JAKOOG010000145.1 GCA_022701545.1 Weeksellaceae bacterium
GTATTTGTTTAAATATCAATTATTTAACAAAATAAAAAATTCGAATGGCTCAGGATTTGAAACAGAATTCTCATTAGCAAGAAACACCTTGATAATGATGTTGGCAAGAGAAACTTCCTGCATCCAGTCTCCTTCTCCCAGCGTGTTAATCTGATTTATATTCCGGGTTCACGTTATTTAAGATGGGCGGCAATAATCTTAACCGGAAAACTTCCAGCTTCCAGCCTGTTAAGGCACAATCACCGTGAAAATATAAGCCGCCAGGTTTACCAGCAATACCGTTCCGTAAAGGATATTCGTTTTTCCGCGGCTTAACGAGAGCATCACGATAAATACCGAAAGGGAAAGCAGGATTACGTCTTTTTTATCTAACCCCAAGACCAATGGAATATCGTAAAGGATGCAGACCACGGAAACCGCAGGAATGGTTAAGCCAATACTCGCCAGTGCCGATCCCAATGCCAGGTTGAGGCTCGACTGGATCTGGTTGCTGCGCGCCGCCCGGATCGCCGCGACTCCTTCCGGAAGCAAGACGACCGCTGCAATAATTACGCCCACCAGGGATTTCGGCGCCCCTAAACTCTGGACCATGTCTTCAATGGTGGAGGAAAGCCCTTTCGCCATCACGACCACAATGGCCAGGCAGATCACCAAAAATATAAAGCTGACCGTTGTTTTTTTTACTGAAGGGACGTACTGCTCCTCAGGATGTTCTTCCGGCGCAATGAAATAATTCCGGTGCCGGATCGTCTGCACCATCAGGAATACCCCGTAAATCACCAGACAGGCAATCGACACGAAGATCAGCTGGGCCTGGTTGTAGAAAGGTCCGTTGACGCTGGACGTGAAATTCGGAAGCACCAGCGTTAAAATCAAAATCGAAACAATACTCACCAGATACGTGGTGGCAGAAGTCCTCGCAAAGAACTGCTCGTAATATTTCACCCCGCCAACCAGGATGCAGATCCCCAGGATCCCGTTCAGGATAAGCATGACTGCGGCAAAAACCGTATCTCTCGCCAGGGTAATGGCCTGTTCGCCTCCGGCGACCATCAGGGAAATGATCAATGCCACTTCCAGAATGGTGATGCACAGGGCCAGGATAATCGTACCGAAAGGTTCCCCGACTTTATGCGCAACCACCTCTGCGTGATGAACTGCCGACAGCACACTGCCCGTTAATAAAATTCCTGCGATGAGGTCAAATACCACACCCGTTCCCATCAGCCCGGAAAAATAATATCCGACGGCCAGAACCGGGAAGATATACGTATAATGTAAAAGTTCTTTTAATTTCATAAGCTTCTGTAAAATACAAAAAATCAACGGTTTTTAAAATACCAAAAGGAAATATTAATAAAACTTATTTCAGTTATTTACCGATAAAACCTCAGCCGACTATCCTGCAAACTTAAAATCAAAAAGCACTTTAATAACTGTATACCGAAAAGCGCAGGGTAAAACCAAAGATTTTTAAAAACTTTATGCGCTTTTCCTAGTATGAAGCATTCATCTTTTTTATAAAGTACAAACATCTTTTGTGACTTTTGGGGTTAAGTATCAATGCTTCCACAAATAAAAATCCTGCAGGTCCGTCAGCATATGGAACAGCAGCCCGATGCCGATAATCCTTATATTTCCTTTGAAAAACAGCATCAAAAAATACACCGCAATGGCATAATAGGAATGCAGGAAATGAAATCCCACGCTGGCCCGGTCCGGATCGAAAATCGGGTCCGCAAAAAGATGATCGAGATCCACCAGCATGGTTGCCAGCAGGATCAGGTAAACTTTTTTCCAGTGTTCCCGGTAAAAAACCAGGGCGATGAATACCGGAAAAACAAAATGAAGGAAATAGTGGGTAAATGTTTTAAGCAGAGCGATATCTGAGGAATCCATAGCATTTATTGTAGTTAAATGAAATTTTGAACACGTGTTCTGTTTATTACCTTAAAATCAAGGGCAGTTTTTCTTTTTTGAACTGTAATTTTACATAATACTCATGGTTCCTGTTGGCATAGAAGAGGTATTCCAGTTGGGAAAGCATTTTCTTTTCTGCCGGAGATCCGGTCTTCCATCCGGATAACAATAACGGATTGTTTTTTGCAAAAACATAATTGGTCCCCAGCTTTGCCGGCAGCTTCACAGGGTGCCGCACCGAGATTATTGCAACGGCCTGTTTGTTTTTAATCACCGTATTTGGCTGAAAAGGAATGGCGGTAAACTGGTTCCGGTCATTGATCCATCTCTTTTCCTGGAAATACCGGACTGCTTTTTCCGGATTAATAGAGTGGAAAGCAATGGCATAGCTGGGCTGTACAATTTTCTGAACGGTCTTTTTTTCGATTTCATTAAAATTGTCATCGTAGCCGTAAGTAATGATGGTGTCGTTTACCTCTTCGAGTTTTGCAGTCGCCTGTAGAGATTCAATTCCCACAGCATCGGCAAAAT
Organism: Weeksellaceae bacterium; assembly: GCA_022701545.1. GTDB lineage: Bacteria > Bacteroidota > Bacteroidia > Flavobacteriales > Weeksellaceae > Chryseobacterium. Next base: position 2,452 of record JAKOOG010000145.1, read on the forward strand.
CAGAACCAAGAAGCTGTGTGATCCGTTTTGTATTTTCCGTATCCAGTTCGGCATCAAGAAAATCGGTTTTGTTTTCCAGCTTATTTAGGACAGGTTCGACAGGATATTCGCTGAAGGCATTTTTAATCTCGATATGATCATCATTCAGATGAATGGAAAAATTTCGGGTTCTGGGCCCTGAAATGAAAGACAGGCTTCCGGTGCTGTCGTCAATAAAAGAATCCGCCTGATAATCGTTTTGTCCGGACCTGATTGAGTCAAAAATACGAGTAAAACCGGAACCTGAAGTTCCGATTATGCAGTTGCCGTCTGAAATCTTCAGATAAATAAAATCTTTTTTAAAGGTGCCGTTCCCGATGCCGATGAATTTCAGCCGTTTCATATAGTTAAAAAGCTTCCGTTTATCCTTAATTTCGAAAACACTGTACCAGTGGGAAAGCGGGCTGTTCTGAAGATGGAAAATCTGCAGAAAATCAGGAACCTTTAATCCGGTCTCCCCTAAAGAAACGGATTTACCTCCGGCTTTGCCTTTTTCGGTTATCAATGAAGGATGTTGAAGAATCTCTGAAATATATTGCCGTGTGCATTTTTTTGTATCGACCAGCATGAGAATATCCGTGTTTTCAGGGACAAATTTCAACGATCTATCCTGGTGGTAGAATACAAAATAAACCGTTGCTGCGGCCAGAAGAAAAACAAGGGCAATATATTTTTTCATTACAGGACCGGTGCTTTCTTTTCGGATTCGTTGATTTTGTAGATCTCGTCGAACAGATCAAAGAAATACATCAGGCTGTTTTCGGAGGAATTCCGGATCTGGTAATGGATTTCCGTCTCTATGTTGTTGTCTTTTGCCTCCGTTTTGAAATAGACTTCACCTACATTCCTTCGGATAAGGTCCAGTGTTTTCCTTTCCGGTACGCTTTTAAACTCCTTTTCCAGTCCGCTCAGCAGCTTCTGCACATCAAACCTTCCCGAAGAAGGATACTTCGCGGAATCTTTTGCCCACATTTTTGCCTTTTCCGACTGGTCCTTCCGCCCGATATTGTCCGGCGATGAGGTAACGTAAACGATACCGTCCTTCACCGTGAAAAACAATTGATCGAAATAGCCCGCACTGTTTTCATCTTTAAATACATAGAAGCTTCCGTTTTTAGAAAAATTCTTCGACGTTTTTTTATTGGTAGTCAGCAGGGTGAAAATGCGGTTCCAGTAGCCTTCATTTTCCGTGGCAAAAGCGAAGGTGAAATCGGGCATTACCACTTCTTTCGTTTTGGCCACTTCCTTCTCATTGTATTCGTCATCATATTCAAAATCAGTATACTCCACGGTTTTGGATTTCAGCTCATTCAGGACAAAAATCCCGTTTCCGGGTGCAATTTTGGCAATGGCCTCTTCATCCAGGACAATCTTCATCGTCTCCATGATCAGTTCCGCTTCATTCTGATAATCGGTTTCTCCGGAGCTTTTCAGGAAAGTGTACAGCATATCGAAATACTTGCTTCCGTCTACGTTGATGGCGTAGTAACCCACGCTTTTATCGCTGATGAGGGCCGTCAGTTTCTTGTTTTTCTTTCCCTTGTATATTGCGGCAATACTTTTCTGTATTTCAGGGCTGTTGTGCCGGTAATTATTGATGAGCCTTACCTTATCTTTATCAAAATACAGGTTGTAGGAATAGTTTGAATTGTAAAAATTCGTAAAAAACTGCCCGAATTCATACCTTCTGATCATATTCCCATACACGCCGCTTTTCATGATGCCCGCATAATCCAGGTACACGAAGACATCAGAATTTCCGTCACGGTAAGCCGTCATTCCGGCCGGTACTTCAAGCTCGGCGCCGGCGTTGAAATAATCGTCAAATGATGCTTCAGCAAGTTTTTTCTCCATCCTGAATTTTTCGATATTAATGGAATCCAGTTCTTTCCGGTATATTTCGTCTTCTTCAGGATCATCTTCTTCCATATCTTCAGGCGTAGGAGGAGGAAGAGGTTCGGCACCTTTTTCAGAATAATTCTTATCGGTGGATCCTTTCTTCTCTACAGGATACCGATGGTGCTTTTCGAGGTATTTGATGTCTTTCTGAATCCGGGTAATTTCCGCATTGTTCTCTTTGATGCTTTCCTGAAGCGATTGAATATCTTCCTTCAGGTATCCGATCTCTTCTTTATAATCGAAAGCCTTCTCGATATACGCACTGTCCATTTCCGGTCCTGCATATACGCTGTCTACAGCGACAGCTGCAACGCTGTCGATTGCTGCTGTGCTGTCAACGGCCATTTCATCTTCCCAGTCGTACGGTTTGTTATAATTGATGGTCTTCAGGACAGCGCGGTTTCCGTTCCAGGCGACAAATACGTCATCGTCGAGATTTACATAGGAATATTTGTCCTTTTTGGTAATTTCAAGCCCCTCTTTTTTTACGGAATTGATGAACTCCTGAAATTTTCCCTGATTGTCCAGAATGAAATGTGCCGTATACGCCTGCACGGAATCATTGAGTACCGCATAATGATATTGGGTTGCATCATATTTGATCCCGGTTTTGGAATAGTCCGTCCAGTTTGGCTTGGTCTTGCCTTTTTTGGCAACTTCCTGCAGGAAAGGGTTGAATTTTTCCCAGTTCACTTTCTTGTCCAGCTGCTTACCGTTGATTTCCATATAAAAAAGGACATCTTTGGGGAGCTTCATGCGCTGCTGGGCAAAAGCGGATGTTAATCCAAAAAACAG
>JAKOOG010000156.1 GCA_022701545.1 Weeksellaceae bacterium
TACAGATCTAAAAAACAAATTAAATTATTTATTTACCCATTATGAAAAAATTAAGTGTATTATTTGCAGCGGTAATGATGGTTGTATCGGTAGGTATGGCAAAAGCTCAAAAAATTGCTACTTTAGATGTTATAGGTGTTCTTAACGCAATGCCTGAAAAGAAAAAGGCTGATACTGATCTTAAAGCTTTCTTAGACACCAAACAAGCTGAAATCAAGAAAAAAGCAGACGCAGGACAAGCTAAAGTAAAGCAATATACTGAAGAAGCGCCTAAGAAAACAGCTGATGAGAACAAGGCAAGAGAAGCAGAATTGGCAAAAATGCAGGAAGAAATCCAGCAGATGAATGACAAAGCGCAAAAAGATTTCGTAGCTAAGCAGGATGCAGCATATGAGCCGATCGAGAAAAAGCTTAACGATGCAGTTTCTAAAGTGGCTAAAGCAAACGGATATGATTATATCATGGATGCAAACTCTGCAGCATTCGTTTTCAAAGGAGGACCTGATGCTACGCCAGCGGTGAAAAAAGAACTGGGTGTTCAGTAATTTTCAGAAATTAACAAACATTTATAAAATAACCACCTCTCATCGGGGTGGTTTTTTTATTTTTGCAGAATGGAAAAAGAAGTATCAACCAGGGTAAAAGTCAGATTCAGCGACTGCGATCCGATCGGTCATTTAAATAATGTGAAATATCTGGACTATATGTTCAATGCCAGAGAAGATCATGTGGAAACATTTTACGGTTTTACCTATGAAGAATACACCAAACTTACCGGCTGTACCTGGATTGCCATCCAGAATGAAATCGCCTATCTGAAAGAAGTAAGGTACAACACTTCGGTAGTGATCAGCAGCAAGACCATTGAGGTGGGGGACCGTACGGCAAAAGTGGAGATCCTCATGAAGAGCCTGGATGAAAAAACCATTCATGCCGTATTATGGGTAACGGTGATTTATTTTAATATTAAAACCAGAAAGTCGGAAGTACATCCTGAAGATATTAAATCAACATTCCATAAGTTTTATGTAGATCTGGAACAGAAAGATTTCCAGTCGAGAGTTAAATTTTTAAGATCACAAAACGCAAAAAATTCATAATGAAGAAAATATTAGTTATCGGAGGAAACGGACAGTTGGGAAACTGCATCAGGAAAATCGCTCCCGAATTTGAGCTGGATTACGAATTCACCTTCACCGATTCCCAGACGCTCGATATTACCGACGAAGATCAGATCAACGCATTTTTTGCAGAATACAGGCCGGACTACTGCATCAACGCCTCTGCCTATACGGCCGTTGACCTTGCTGAAACCGAAAAGGAAAAGGCCTTTGCAGTAAATGCAGATGGAGTAGGATCCCTGGCACAGGCCTGTAAGGATAACAATACTACATTCATTCATGTCTCTACCGATTATGTTTTTGATGGGGAAACCAATTTAGATTATTCCGAAGACGATTTTACGAATCCGGTTGGGGTCTACGGCAAATCCAAATTAAAAGGGGAAGAATTCGCACTGGAAATCAATCCGAAGACAGTTATTCTGAGAACCTCCTGGCTGTATTCCGAATTCAATAAAAATTTTGTGAAGACCATGCTGAATCTTTTTGCTCAGAAAAACGAGCTGGGAATTGTCGGGGACCAGTTTGGACAGCCGACCAATGCCAATGACCTGGCCGAAGCCATCATGATGATCATCGGAACCCGTGAAAAAAATTACGGCATTTTCCATTTTTCCAATTATCCTGAAACCACCTGGTTTGAATTTGCAGAAAAAATTGCAGCGTTCTCCGGATCAAATATAAAATTAAACCGGTTGACGACCGAGCAGTATCCGACACCGGCAAAAAGACCGAAGAGAAGCACCATGTGCCTCGATAAAATAGAGCAGGTTTATAAAATAGAACCCAAGCACTGGGAAAACAGCCTCGAAGAATGTGTGGAGATTCTTCAATCTAATAAATAAAGAATGAAAAAAATACTTATTGCAGCCCTCATTTTTCTGATACAGCTTTTTAATGCCCAAAATGTGTACCTGACGAAAGTTGAAAGGACCCACGAAAACACAGACAAGTTCCTGTATAAAATAAGTGAGATAAAAGATGCTGAATATTTGGGGGAAGTCGAAGTTCAGGGCTTTTCTAAATACGACGATGAAGTTTTTGCCCTGATTTATAAAAAAGCAAAAGAAATAGGTGCCAATACCTATACTTTAAAACCTTTTGAAAATATCGACGGAACGAAACAGAATTTCAATCCTTCAAATTACAGGCTGAGCCTTTATTTTTTGCCGAAAAATCAATTGGCGGAACAGACAGGATATATGTATATTTTCGCTTCTTCGGATAAAAATCAGAAAATTGCGGTCAATAATAAGGATTATATAATTTCTCCCAGATCGTATATCATGTTGAAGACGGTTCCCGGCGAAGTCTATACCGTATCTACCAAGAAACTTTTAGGCTCTACCATAAAAATACAGCCCAAAGACAACAGCTCCAATCAGTATTTTCAGATTTCCGCAGCGAAAATTAAATCCGACAATACCGGGACCGGAGGCCTGAATCTAAAAAGCGGCGATATCATCGGTCTCGAAACTTCTTATGGTAATTTTCTAAGCACCATTTATCATCAACAAAAAGCAGAGTGAAAACTTTGCTTTTTTATTTTACACTTTTCGGCCGCTCCATCATCCTGAATTCCACCAATCAAATTCAGCATTAACGTAAACTGATAACGCTTAACCTTCCAGCCAACAAATTCTTATATTTCACAACCTTCAACCCAACCCTCATACCCTAAAAACGCTTACACACTCAAACCCTAAGACGCTCAAACCATTTAACAACCCCTCCTTATTTTTTTCAGGAGCTTGATCCGGCTCTCTGCTCATACTCCTCGCGCCTTTGCTTTCCAATACGCTCCAACGCCAAACCCTTTCGCTCTCCAACCCTCCAACTTTGCTGTGGGGTAACCGCGGCGATCCGGGCTAGGGCAGCAGTCTCTCTTAGCAACAATCTGTAACCATTTACAAAGACTTCATTAATTTTCCGATAGGAGATG
>JAKOOG010000164.1 GCA_022701545.1 Weeksellaceae bacterium
TAACCGACCGCCATCACTACATAGCCTCTCGAAGCCAGTTCCATCGCCATGAATTTTTCGTTTTCCTTACTTCCTGAAATCCAGCCTCCGCCATGAACCATGGCTATTCCGGGATATTTCACAGACCGGTCTTTCGGATAGTAGACATCGGCTTTTAGAGAGAGCCCATTGATTTTTGCATATTCCACATTTCGGTCGATGCTGATGTTTTGCGGCACCGGCCGGTCGATGGAAGAAATGAAAGGGTATTTCTTTCTGAATTTCTCAAACGTTGCTTCGTTGGTATAGGGAGTGGCATTCGGGCGTTGTACCTGCCCGAATGTCATAGTCCCCATAAAAAAAATAGAAATATAAGTATGTTTTCTGCTAAAAATCATTCGCTTATGGAATTTTTATTTAACTGTATTTTTGGCAACATCGGTTCCGATAGAAAATGAACTTTTATCAGCAATTACTTCTTTCGGAAGCAATACGGCTGTTGTCTTATTTCCCAAAACTTTAACATACGGCTTATTCGCCGATTCAAACTTGACGGTGGAAAGGTTGACGTTTTTACTGTTGTAAATTATAGCTCCCGTTCCCCCGGAATATGTCAGCCTTACATTTTTCAGCTGGATTCCGTCTGCATCGACGATGGTTAAGGCTTTTTTCGTATCAAATTGAGAATCTTCAATGACAATATTTTTAAGGTTCATTTCCGCCAGTCCGAATGAAGCGATCGCTTTATTCGGAATTCACGGCAGTGATGTTTTTAAAGAAGATATTCCTGAACACGGGGGTCTCCGCGGTTACCGGATAGGTCTTTTCCGGAGCTTTGTTGCCTTCTTTATTCTGCCCGTCTTCCAGCACCGGCGAAGCCCCTTCATAAAACATGTTGAAGCCGATCACCTGGGTCGGGATGTTGATCATGTCGATATTTTTAATGTAAATATTTTCCACAATACCGCCTCTTCCGCGGGTGGTTTTAAACCTTAATCCGATATCCGTCCCGATAAAGGTACAGTCGGAAACGTGAATGTTCCTGGCGCCTCCCGACATTTCGCTGCCTACCACAAATCCTCCGTGGCCATGGTAAACCACGTTGTTTTTAATGATCACATTTTCCGTAGGCATGCCTCTTTTACGTCCGTCTTCGTCCTTTCCGGATTTAATGCAGATGGCATCGTCGCCCACATCAAAGCTGTTGTCATGGATCAGCACATTCTTGCAGGATTCCAGGTCGACCCCGTCGCCATTCTGCGAATACCACGGGTTTCTTACCGTGAGGTTTTTTAAGATGACATTGGAGCACATCAGCGGATGGAGGTTCCAGGCCGGTGAGTTCTGGAAGGTAGGGCCGTCGAGCAGGACTTTGTTGCAACCTATCAGGCTCACCATTACCGGACGGAGGAAATCTTTCACCGTTACCAGCTGATCTTTGGAAATCTTATCGGGAACATTAAAGTTGGAACTGCTTTCGAATCCTTTTTTATAGCTTTCCGATGGATACCAGTTTTTGCCGTCGGCAGAAAGAAGGCCGCCGGACGCTACAATTTCTTTCCATTGGGATTCCGACACCTTGCTTTTTTTAACGGCCCTCCACGCATCGCCGCTGCCATCAATCACTCCTTTTCCCGTAATGGCAATATTGGAGGCGTTTCTGGCGGAAATCGGCGACTGGCAACGGATGGTATTCAGTCCTTCAAAGCTTACATCTACAAGCGGGTAATCATTTTTATCTTTGCTGAAGATAACAAAAGCCCCTTCTTCCACATAGAGGTTGATGTTGCTTTTCAGTTCGATCGGTCCGGTGAGCCACATGCCGCGGGGCACTACCAGCTTTCCGCCGCCTTTTCTGCTCAATTCGTCAATGGCTTTACGGAAAGCTTCTGTATTCTTTACGGTTCCGCCGGCAACACCGCCGAACTGCGTGATGGAAACCGTGTTGGCAGGAAAAGAAGTTTCCGCCACCTGAGGCATTTTGAACTCAATGTTTTTATAAATATCTGTATGCTGGGCAAATACCTGTTCTGAAAATAATAGGGCGGCTGCCAATCCGATCATTTTAAAAGACTTCTTCATTTTATTTTTTTTGATTGCTGAGTATTTTTTTTAATTCATGATAAACAATGGACGCTACGGCCTTTGCGCCTTCCGGCTGGAAATGGGTATTGTCCTTCTGACCTTCGGGATACGCTTCGTAAATATGGGCAGGGAGATTCATGAAATAATGATTGGTGGTAAAATCCTGTCCTTTTTCAGTGAAAAATTCCATGGAAAGCCTGTTGAGATCAATACAGGGAACATTCATTTCTGCGGCTACTTCAGCTGGTGCTTTCCAGTAATCGCCGTGTACGTTTTCCAGCCTGCCGTCTTTCCACGGATAATTCCGGGCAACGGGCGTCAGGATTACCGGATTTCCTCCTTTCTGCCGCGTCTGGCTAACAAACAGGCGCAGGAATTCTTTATAACCCTGGATATTAACGTAACGTTCCGGATGTTTTTCGGAACTGTCGTTGTGCCCGAACTGCATGATGACATAATCTCCGGGCTGCAGCTGCCCATACACCTGCCGCCATCTTCCTTCCTGGAAAAAAGTACGGGTGCTTCTTCCGCCATAGGCTTTGTCGATGACTTCGACAGAATCGGTTTTAAGACCGGGTTTCAGGAAAGCCAGGCTGTCTTTTACAAAAAACGGCTGAAATACCTGTCCCCATCCGGTGATCGGGTAGCGGACTTTCAAGTAATCTTTTCCGGGCTCATAATCCCCGGTATAATCAGCCATGGTGGAATCTCCGATCAGGAAAATACGGGTAATCTTTTTATTCGGTGTCCCTGATGTCTTCCGGGCACCATCCTGTGACCGGCATGCCGACAGCAGCATAACAACAGACAAAAATGA
>JAKOOG010000171.1 GCA_022701545.1 Weeksellaceae bacterium
TCAAGGAACAGCTGATCGTCGAACTTTACTCTAAATAATTTTTTAATCAAATTTTTGCTCAACCCAATAATATGGCAATTTTACAATTCATAAAACCCGATAAAGTAATTTTACTTAACTCTGATGATTTTAGAGGTCAGTTTGAATTCAGACCACTAGAACCAGGTTTCGGGCTTACAATCGGTAATGCTTTGAGAAGAGTGTTGCTTTCTTCTCTGGAAGGATACGCTATTTCATCTATCAAAATAGAAGGTGTAGAGCACGAATTTTCAACTATTCCGGGAGTAATCGAAGATGTTACCGAAATCATTCTTAACCTGAAGCAGGTAAGATTAAAAGCGACGGCAGAAAACCAGACGAATGAGCAGGTTGTTGCCAAAGTATCGGGTCAGACGGTTATTACTGCTGGAGATTTAGGAAAATCGATCAACGGATTTGAGGTATTGAACCCGGATTTAGTGATTTGTAACCTAAACAATGATGTAACTTTCGAAATTACTTTCAACATTGAAAAAGGAAGAGGGTATGTACCTTCTGAACAGAATAAGTCAAACAATGCACCGGTAGGTACCATTGCGATCGACTCTATTTTTACGCCAATCAAGAAAGTTCAGTATAGCATTGAAAATTATCGTGTAGAGCAAAAAACAGACTACGAAAAACTTATATTAGATATCGAAACTGACGGATCTATCAGTCCTCAGAACGCTTTAACCGAAGCTTCCAAGATATTAATTTATCACTTCATGCTGTTCTCCGATGAGAGAATCACCCTTGAAACGGAAGCCGTAAAAGCATCGATCCAATATGATGAAGAGACCCTTCATACAAGACAACTCCTTAAGTCTAAATTAGCAGATATGGATCTTTCCGTAAGAGCCCTGAACTGTCTGAAAGCGGCTGAAGTGGAAACCCTTGGAGAATTGGTTTCTTACAGTAAGTCTGATTTGATGAAATTCAGAAATTTTGGTAAAAAATCTTTGACAGAACTAGAAGAATTAGTGCATTCAAAAGGTCTTAACTTCGGTTTCGACGTTGCAAAATATAAGTTAGACGCTGATAAATAATTAATAATGAGACACGGTAAAAAATTCAATCACTTAGGAAGAACGGCTTCTCACAGAAGTGCTTTACTTTCTAATATGGCTTGTTCTCTAATTGAGCATAAAAGAATCAACACTACTGTAGCTAAAGCAAAAGCTTTACGAGTATATGTTGAGCCCCTATTAACAAAAGCAAAAGAAGATACTACACACAACAGAAGAATTGTTTTTTCATATCTTCAGAATAAAGAAGCGGTTACTGAACTGTTCAGATCAGTAGCGCCTAAAATCGCTGAGAGAAATGGTGGGTATACAAGAATCATCAAGACAGGTTTCAGACTTGGTGATGCTGCTGATATGGCTCTTATCGAACTGGTAGACTTCAATGAGCTTTACAATCCGAATGCGGAAGAGAAAAAAGCAACAAGAAGAAGCAGAAGATCTGCAACAGCTGTTAAGAAAGAAACTGTAGCTGCTGAAGCTGAAGCTCCTGCAGTAGAAGAAAAAGCTGCTGAGCCAACTGCTCAGGCTGCTGATTCTACAGAGGAAAAAACTGAAGAATAATATTCATCAGATATAAATGCAAAACCGTTCAGATTTCTGAACGGTTTTTTTGTACCCTAAAGTGTAATTGATTTGTATCTTTAGAATGCATAAAATTGTTTTACCCAAAAAGTTGTAATCATGAAAATAGTAAATCAAAAATTATCAAAAACACTTGCTTCCGAAACCGTAAGTTTTACCGCAACCTCAAACAAAGGCGGCGAGATGGTCCCGGACAGCATCATCATTCATTTCACGGCCGGGCGGAGTGCCGAAAGTTCCGTGGCATGGTTCAGAGACCCCGAAGCAAAAGCATCTGCTCATATTGTTATAGACAGGGAAGGCAAGGTTACCCAGATGGTTGAATTCAACCGGAAAGCGTGGCATGCAGGCGTAAGCAGGTGGGCAGACCGGTCCGGATTCAATAATTTTTCAATCGGCATTGAGCTTGACAATCCCGGAAGGCTTACTAAGGTCAATGACCGCTTTTATTCATGGTTCGGAAAAGAGTATCCGAAAGAAGTGGTGGTAGAAGCAAAGCATAAACATGAAAAGAGTATTTCTTTCTGGCATAATTTCACGGAGAAACAGATTGATTCCTGCTTCAGGATATGTAAGCTGTTGATGGAAACATACCAAATTAAAGATATTCTCGGTCACGATGATATTGCCCCGTTCCGGAAAAATGACCCGGGTCCCGCATTCCCGATGGAAAGTTTCAGGGCGAAACTGTTCGGAAGGCATGATGATACGGGGGATATCTATAAAATAACAGAAAACAATACAAACCTGAGATCAGGTGCAGGAACAACATTCGAGAGTATTGCCCGGCTGCCTTTAAATACAGAAGTAGAATTTATAAAAAGTAAATCCGGATGGTTCTATGTATATGTTCTTAAAACCCCTGGCAGCAGTGGAGAGCCCCTCTATGGCTGGGTCAGCGGATCTCTGCTTAAGAAATTGCAGTAACGTGATAAAAGATAAGTAAAAGCCTTCATACGCATTCAGCCTGAAGGCTTTTTATATTTAAATTTTTGTTTTTACCAGTTCAACAATATTATTTCCCTGGTCTAAGATCAGGCTGTCGCCTTTCACCGTTGCTTTCATCTCCATTTTTTCGTAGATGGTTTTGTTTCCGGTAGATTCTACCTGATTCAGGATAAATGTTTTATTGTTGCTTCTTACGCTCATTGTTTTTTCTTCGTAATTGAAAACTACCTTAGCAAGGCTCCCGTCAATGGCTTTATAAACATAATCCGTTTTTATATACTTCTTTCCGTTGACATCCGTTTTGTACTGAATGGTGGAATCTATTTTGCCGTTATCAGCAAGTACGGCTCCCGAACTATCGGATTTTAATACGTTTTTATTTCCCCCTTCACTTTTTTTACAGCTTACAGTTGACAAAAGGAGTGCAGAGCTCAATATTATAAGCGCTTTTTTCATAATTTTTATTTTAATACATTATTTACCAAGGGTACTTTATTTTTTACTAAATTTAGTAAAAACAAAACCTAAAACAATAACCTGAACTCGAAACTTAAAAGATTACACAAAGGGGTAATTGATTCTGCTTTGTTTTTTCCTGACATTTGTCTTAAACAGAACTGAACATGAGCATTTCCATAGCCATTGTAGAAGACGAAAAGAACTACAACAATGCGTTGAAAAAAGTCATCAATTACCAGGATGACATGAACGTTGTTGCCCAGTTTTTTGATGGAAAGGAGGCGCTGTCGCAACTTTCTGATATTTCTCCGGATGTAGTGATGATGGATATCCAGCTGCCTGACATGCCCGGAATTGAAGTCATGGAAAAACTGAGGATACATATTCCGAAAACCCATTTCATCATGTGTACCAGCTTCGAAGATGACGATAAAGTATTTAGTTCCCTTAAAGCCGGAGCCATCGGATATCTTGTAAAAGGCGAAAGCATGGATAAGATCCTTTCCTCGATCCGTGATGTCTGCAACGGCGGTGCCCCGATGAGTTTCTCCATCGCCCGGAAAGTGCTCAGTCATTTTGAAAGAAAGCTGCCCGAAATAAAAGGCTTCGATGAACTTACCGAACGTGAAAAAGAAATCCTCGAACTGTTATCCCAGGGACTGTTATACAAAGAAATCGCCGACAAAAAATTCATCAGCATAGACACCGTAAAAAAACACGTCGGAAACACCTACAGAAAACTCCACGTCAATAACAAAGTGGAGGCTATTAATAAATTTAATTATTTTAAAAACTAAGAATTATGGAAAATTTTACCCCAAACATGACTTATGCTGAAATGAAATTAA
>JAKOOG010000173.1 GCA_022701545.1 Weeksellaceae bacterium
TAAACCTGAAGCGGTCCAATTCCCGCTGGAATATCGGTTTTTGTGCCTTAATCGTAACTTCGGCTAATACTAAGGTAGCGCGAAGCTGTAAGTTCAGTACGGTATCCCGGTTTATCAAAATTTTGAATACTGTGTCCCGGTAGGCAACAAAATTTACACGTACCGAGTAACTGCCTGGCTTCAGGTTTTTAATTTGATAGTTACCTGAACTGTCTGATACAGCACCAGGGGTCATTGAGCCCGGTTGCTGTAAAGTTATTACCGCGTAAGAAAGTGGATTAGCACTATGACCAGTTATTTTGCCGGTTAATTTAAACTGGGCATTTAAATTATTGAGAATAAGGGTGAAAATAACAGATAAGATAATTTTGAGCACATTCTTCATTTAAGATGGGTTAATTTCAAGAAAGCGTAGGTATTGTCAGGTTTAATAATTTCATATAAGATTTTATTTCTTGTTGACATTTTCTGTAGGAGGTAGAAATATGTCTCCATAAAAAGGGTAATAACATTTATTCATATAATTAAGGATGCAGATTCCATGGATAAGTTACAATCAGCGAGAAAAAGACCATCCTCAAAAACCCATATGTCATATTTAATTTCTCAAAATTCCTTCTATGGCGACACGTTTATTCCAAAGCTACTATAGTTAACATGGTTAAGAATGGCTATAAATAACCATCTGTCCTGATGCATAAATAAGAACTACTTAATTTTTATATTCTGATTTAATGCAATTATCCATTTTATAGCTTCGTTTACCGGCTCCTGGGATTTTGCAAAGGCAGTATTATGACCTAAGGCAGGAAATATCTTAAAGTCGTAGCGTTTACCTTTTGCCTTAAGCAAACTCAGATTTTCTGTGGACAATCCAACAGGTGCCTGAACGTCCCTTCCTCCAAATAACCAAAGCCCTGGTATGGAAAGTTGTGTTAGGGATTTACTTGGATCGGTAGTAGCAAATTGATACCTGTCAGGATCGTTTCGTGTATGTTCACGTGCAACAGACTCTGAATGGGTGTCCCAAAATCTGGCATTTCCTTCGGTATAAAACTGAAAACGCAGCTGTTCAAGTGTTGTGGCCACCGGTCCGCTGAACAGCACCATGAAGTCTACTTTAGGATATTTAGCTGCTGCAATGGGGATTATCCATGCAGCCTGGCTAAAACCTAATAGTCCGACAGGCGTTCGTGATGACGTATACTTGGATAATTCCCTGGATGCGGCAACTGCATCGAATGCCAACAGGTTAAGATTTGCTGTATCGATATTGTTTGTGCCCACTTCCGGACCCACATATGTCCCTGCTGATTTCCCTACTCCACGTTTGTCATAGGTCAATACCGCAATGCCATTTTTTGCCAGAATAAGTGCGAGCCCTGCCATTCTTTTTTCCTGACCTGAGCCATGTACCAATACTACAGCTCCATATACCTTCTTCGGCTGATAGATCGATCCAGATATTTCAGCGCCCTTGCTCTTGAAGCTAACTTCTCGTATTTTAATTTCTGTTAACCCAGCGGTGTCGATCGCAACCTGTGCAGATGAGCTCATGCCGATACAGCAGAGCAGAAGAAATTGAAAAAATTTGATTGTCGAAGTTATATTAAGCATATTCTAAAGAATTTGACAAGTAGACATCTAATGTCCTTTATGGGTTGCAGTAAAATATAATTTTTATCAGACCAGGGGGCAATTCCACCCGGCTGCTAAGTCTAATGGCCAAATCACAATGTTGTTCAGTTTAAAAGGCAAATGGTTTTGGGATTCATGGGATACGATACAATTTAAATCTCTGCAACATAATTCTGTTTTTTAAGTCTAATAGAAAATGCATAACAGAACCAACCATGTAGACGCTATGATTTTAAGACAGTTTTCACCAATGGCCAGATTATCTTTTATAATGCTTACAGCCATCATTATGTCGACTGAAAATCGTTCTCTGGCACAACAATATTCCGCTGGAAATACCGGATTGCTGGAATCAATTTCCCAGATTGACCGGGCATTCGCAGATGCAGATACGGCGAGCTTTAACAAACATGTACAGTTAGAAAGTCTTAGAAAATTCTATTCATCAGTTGCCGTGGAGAAGTATCGCAGGGTACTGGGAAGATCAAAGATTATATCTGTTTTCCCCGACAGTGCGTATGTAATACTCAGTGGTTTAATGGTGTATGGCAATTCGGGTGATGAAACCAATTTCTCGGCCAACTATAGTGGTATTTATAAATTTATTAAGGTTAATGACAGCTGGAAAGTTGTGCAAAAAATTCCCATGGATCGGTCCAATGAAATCAAGAGCCAGAATCTGGGAATCTCTATCATCCCTGATAAAGGTGTGATATTAACCGACACCTTAATGATTCTTGTAAATGATCCGCTGGGATTTTCAGTAAGGTTAAACCATCTTGCAAGGATCAAGAAGCTAACTTTGAACGGCTTGCAAACAGATTCTTTATTCAGTGGTGGGTTGCTATGGTTGAAGCCAAATAAAAAAAAACTCCAAAAGTTGGTGATCAACTATTCAATCGATGTCGAGAGGGATCAGAATAACAAGAACTCGGGTTTCTTTTCCGAGGCATACGGCCATCTTCGGAACCAATATTACTGGCACCCCTTCTTTGGATTTTCCAGCCCAAGCGACAGAGCGAATTTTACGGTTAATTGTACCATCCCGAAGGCCTATCATGTGGCCACAAGCCTTCCACAGAATGAGAAAGAAATTGGCGGGCTGAGGATAATAACAGCAAAATCGGAGAGTCCCACCTTCGGTTT
>JAKOOG010000219.1 GCA_022701545.1 Weeksellaceae bacterium
TCATCAGAAACCTGGTTAAAAGGAAATCATGCCTTTTTGATAAGAATTAATGAAATTTGATATTTCTGAAAAACAGGAAGAAACCTCAAAACCTGCAAAAATGAAAGTCAAAGCAAACGAACAGGAATTAGGTAAAATTTACCGGGAAATTCAGGCAACCAGTGACAATCTGAAAGTCCGGTTCAAAAAATAAATTTTTATCCTGTTATAAAAAAAAGAAAACCTCCGAACGGAGGTTTTTCGTTTATTTGAATGTATAATTAATGTACACCACTCAGATCTATTTTTTCCTTGCTTTTCCGCTCTTTTACGAAGAGGATAAACGGGATACAGATTAGGAAGACCACTCCCAGATAGAGAAATACATCCATGTAGGAAAGTACCGTAGCCTGTTTCGTGACCGAAAGATCGAGCATTTTGTAGGCAGCATTCATGGCGGCGTCGGGGGTCATCCCTTTGGCTATAAAACTTCCTTTGAGAGCCTGCAGCCTTTGCTGAACCGCAAAATCCGTTTCATCAAGATGGGAAATCAGGTTGACCCTGTATTTCTGGCTGGCATTGGCAATGAAGGTGGTGATGGCTGCAATCCCGAAAGAACCGCCCAGCTGCCTCATCATTCCGGTAAAGGCCGCTCCCTGTCCGATTTCCTGACCTTTCAGCGTACTTAGCGACAATGAAGTAATCGGGATAAATAAAAGTCCCAGGCCGGCACCCCTTACGATCAGCATCCAGAAGAACGCATCTTTGCTGGTATCGGGAGTCAGGATTTTATAACCCCAGAAGCTGTAAACAAAGAAGATGAAGAGTCCCAGCGAAACAAGAATCTGCTGTTTTGCTCCTTTAGAGAGCAATCTTCCGATAATCGGCATCATGAAAGCAGTCGTGAGGGCCGCAGGGATCATTAAAGCACCCGATTGAAGTGCTGTCCAGCCTAAAATACTCTGTGTATAAAGCGGGACAATAAACGTTGAACCGTACAATCCGAATCCAAGGACAAAGGACATAACGGTACCGATCCTCAGGTTGCTGTTTTTAAGAACCCGGAGTTCCACAATCGGATACTTGAAGGTAAGTTCCCGCCAGAGGAATAAGATAAATCCTAAAACAGCTGACGTGGTAAGGGCAACAATCCATCCGCTGGCAAACCAGTCTTCTTCGTGTCCCCTTTCAAGAATATACTGCAATGATCCTACGGTTATCGCCAGCAGGGCGATACCCAGCCAATCGACATCGGAAGCCTTTCTTTTTTCTGCAAATTTAGGGCTCCGCACAAACTGAAGCGTCATCAGAGTCGCTGCAATCCCGATCGGGATGTTGATGTAGAAAATATACGGCCAGCTGAAATTATCCACGATATATCCTCCGAGCGGCGGTCCCAGTGTAGGTCCGATGATCACCCCGAGACCATAGATCGCCTGGGCCATACTTCTTTTTTCCACCGGATAGGATTCGGTAATGATGGTCTGGGAAGTTACCAGAAGTGCTCCCCCGCCGATTCCCTGCATCAGGCGGAAAAATACCAGCTCCCAGATATTGGTCGCGTTTCCGCACAGGAATGAAAATATGGTAAATATAATAATCGATGCGGCAAAGTAGTTTCTGCGTCCGAACTGCTGGGAAAGCCAGCTCGTCATCGGCACCACGATCACGTTACCGATCGCATAGGCCGTAATCACCCAGCCTACTTCCGAAAGGGTGGCTCCCAGGTTCCCCTTCATTTCATTCAGGGCAACGTTTACAATCGTGGAATCCACAATTTCAAGCAGCGCACAAAGGATGGCCGTAATCGTGATGATTACCCTTCTGGCTCCATATTCTACTAATGAATCTTGCATAGTTTTTTTCGGTATTAAAAAATCAAGAGATCATGAGATCCGGAAATTTCTGATCAGAACAAGTTTAACGAACTAACTTTATTCTATTCAATAAGATTGAGATTAGGACTAGAGTTGATGTAAGGATCTTCCTTCTTTTTCAATCTTTAGATTTAATTCAGTCATTGAGATCCGGATCCTTTAACCTCTTTGTATTTTTAATTGTATTTTATAAAAAGTGAATTGTCAGCGGGTCATCAACATAATTGTCATTTCCGCTTCATGAGTCTTCGGTATTCAGGCGGACGTCCTGTCCTCTGCAAATCTTCTTCATCACAGCCTCTGCTCCATGCTTCCTCTGCATCACTGATGTTCTTCTTCGTACGGCATCTTCTTCATTAACGGTTCCATCCTCCTTTTTTACAGCTTCATAAGAACCTCAACTTCAAACCGCTTTCCGCTTCATGATCAGTGTTTCCGCGTCATTTCAGCCTCATCGGCATCTTTCTGCTCCACCTCCATTTCATCATCGGCCTGCTTCTTCATTGTTTATCATCATTCAGACATTCTCCTGCAAACTGACAATTCACTTATAATTTGTTGTTATAAAGGAATTGTCAATGGTTCATCCATTTCATAGTCAATTTTGCTTCTTCATTTATCTTTACGATCAACTTCCTCTGCAGCACTGACAATTCACTTTAAAGTTTATTATTTTAAGGAAACTTCTGCTTTCACATTCATTCCTGTTCTTAGCCTTTTGGCGATATTTTTATCAAGGTTTACAAAATCGATTTTTACCGGAAGCCGCTGAACAACTTTTACGAAGTTACCGCTGGCATTATCCGGAGGAAGGATTGAGAAGGTAGCCCCCGTTGCAGGAGAGAAAGAGCTTACGACCCCGTCGAATTCTTTATCGGGGAAGGCGTCGATCTCAATTTTTACTTTCTGTCCTTCTACCATTTTGTCCACCTGGGTCTCCTTGAAGTTGGCCACTACCCATTTCTGGTCATTTTTTACCAAAGCGAACAATTGGGAACCGGCCTGTAGATATTGTCCGGCCTGGATCGGAACTTTTCCTACATATCCGTCTTCAGGCGCCAGAATTACCGTATAAGAAAGATTCAATTTTGCATTTTCAACATCCACTTCTCTCTGCTTGGCTACGGAACCTGCCACGCTGATCTGCTGTGAGCTTGCCGCCGTCTGTGAAGAAGCGATATTTGTCTGCTGGGCAATCTGGTTTCTCTGGTCGATTAAAACCTGTAACTGTTTGTCGGCCGTCTGTTTTGCGGCCAATGCCTGCTCGTATTGCTGTTCCGTAATGGAATGGTCTTTTACAAGATTTGCATATCTTTTGAGATCCTGGGAAGTTTTCCAGACATTTACCCTTGCGGCTTCGATTTGTGCGTTAGCCGTCGTAACTGCTGCCTGGGACGAACCGATATTTTTAGATGTTGCCGTTGTGCTCGCCTGTGCATTGGAAATATTGCTTTTTGCCGTTGCCAGAGCTGCTTCAGCCTGTTCCAGCGCCAGCTTCTGATCCCTGCTGTCCAGAACAATCAGGGTATCTCCTTTTTTTACAAACTGGTTATCTTTTACTTTTACTTCCGTTACATATCCCGAAATCTTTGAGATTACCGGAGAAAGGTTGGAAGCAATCTGTGCATCGTCGGTTTCTTCGTGAGCCTGTCCGTAGGTATAGGTGTTGTAACCGTAGATTCCTCCGCCAATCAAAACCACGGCTAGGATGATAGGGAAAACTAAACTCTTTTTCTTTTTGGGTTCAGTAGCTGGTGTCGTATTATTTTCCATTATGGGTATCGTTCTTTATTTAATTGTTAAAGTTCCTGTAGTCTGTAATAGTTTTCGGTAGGCCAGCGCTGCGTCCGCTTTTGCATTGATGACCCCTACATTGGCAGAAATCTGTGCTGCATCGGCATCCAGGAGTTCTGTCATGGTTGCCAGACCGTTGTCGTATTTATTTTTTGTAATTCTGTAATTCTCATTGGCCTGTTCGGCAGATTTTTCGAAAACGGCGATTCTCTTTTTAGAATAATCCGTATTCTGGTACTCCCTGTTTACATCAAGCTTGATGTTGTCATTCAGCAGTTCGTTGTTCGCGGCAAGCTGCATTTCTCTTGCCTGCGACTGCTTCAGTGAAGAATTTTCTTTCCAGAGGTTGGATAAATTATAAGAAATCCCGACACCGACATTCACCGCATTGTAAATCGTTAAAAACTTAGGGATGTCTGCAGCCACATAACCTCCGGTAAAGGCAATTGAAGGAAGATTTTCCGCTTTTGCCGATCTGGTTCCCAATGCCGCAGCCTGTCTCTGTTTGTCCAGAGCCTGAAGATCCTTGCGGTTTTCTCTGGCTTCATTGATGTAAAAATCAACAGCCTTTACTTCAGTGCCTTCTTCAATGTAGTTCTGGTCCACTTCAATTTCCGTAGTTTCCGGAAGCCCTAACAGCAGATCCATATTGATGTTGGCAATATTGTAATTGTTTTTCGCCTCCAACAATTGCAACTCGATATTTGAAGTCTGAAGATTGGCTTTCAGCCGGTCGTTTCTGGCGATTACTCCATTATTCTCCAGTTTCAGGAAGGTTTCGTCTCGTTTCTGGGAGGCCGAAAGGTTTTCTTCCAACACTTTAATCGACTGGTTGGCTTTAAACAAGTTGTTATAGGCCTGTGCGACATTATAAGCAATCGCCACTTTATCGCTTTCCGTATTTAATTTTGATGCCTCTACCAGGTATTTTGCAGACTCAATCCCGTACTTTATTCTTCCGCCGCTGTAAATCGGAATGCTTAGATTGGCTGATCCGTAAGCTACCTGATGAATTTCGGGACCCCCGCCTGCAACGCCGGGAAGTTTGATATTCACATTGGGTTTCAGGGGAAGGTACATGTAGCTTCCTGAAACTTTAAGTTCTGGCAGCTGTCTGTTCTTCGCTTCCAGAAGATCTGCCGTCGCTTCTTCGATCTTGGCGGCATCGATTTTCAGATTCTTGCTGTTTTGGATACCGAGCTGCACGGCTTCATCCAGGGTGAGTGTTTTTTTCTCCTGGGCATTTATGTTTGCCATCCCGACAAACAAAGCCAGCGCAAGGACAGAGTTATTTATTTTCTTCATAACCTAAAAGGTCTTTAAGTAAGTATTTAATATGTGTGTTAAGTTCTGTGTAGTATTTTTCGTCGAAAATGATTTCATCACTGGTGTCATTCAGGAATTCCTTATACATTTCCTTGGCATTGAAGGCATAAAACAACGTACCGCTGATTGTAGAGTGAAGCAGATAGATCGGAGGGTTTTTGGTAAATGTCCCGTTTTTCAAACCGCTTTCCAGTATTTTGGAATACATGGCCAGGAATCCAAGCTTTGCCTGCTTCAGCATATCCACAATATTTGGATTTTCGGTATGAAGCTGCTCCCGCTGCATGATTCTGTAAAAACATTTCTGGTGCCTGATCTTCCCTACAAACTGGTCGACGATCTTATTAATTTTTTCCCAGTCATCAATGTCCGTCCTTTCCAAAATGTCTTTCGAGAAAAACTGCCCTTCGTTCATCCTGTATTCCACCAGCTTCTCGTACAATTTTTCCTTTGAACCAAAATAATAGGAGATCATCGAAATATTCACATTGGCCGCTTTGGCAATCTCCCGGGTGGAAGTTCCCTCAAAACCTTTTTCTGCAAAAAGCTTTTCAGCAGCAAACAATATATTTTCTTCTTTTGAAATCATCTTAGTTATGTTCTCTTTTTTGACGTTGCAAATTTACATCCAATTTTGAATAAATCAAACGATTGATTGAATTTTTAATATATTTTTAATATTTAATTAAACAAGTAATTGATTTAAAGTAACTTAATTATTATTTAAAAAATTAATAAATGATATAGACGTTGATTTTCCGGCTAATCTGTAGAATATGATGATGGTTTTGAGATCTGAAAAGAACAAAATTAATAGCCTGCTTTGTTTAAAATGATATTGTTTTGATGATTCCGGATAATGAATTCTGAAAAGGATCATAAGATTTTACAGAAAATTAAAGTTGCTATCCATGCGGCCACCCTGCATGATTAAAGAGGAAGTTTTTGAGAAAGCTTAATGCAATTTTTTTATTTTGGGATAAATCGGCATTTATAAATCAAAAGGGTTTACCTATTGATACGAACTTATAGGGCAAGTTGGTCTTACCTTTCAGTTGATCAAAAGAAGATAACCTAAAGTCGAATCACTTCTTCTGAAAATTGAAATTCAGGGATGCTTTTTAGTAATTAAAAAAAAACAGCTGTCCGGATTTTTGGATATTTTCCGTTTATGAATTCTTATGAATATATCGTGATAATTTGATCCCAAGATCTGTCCAGACAATTCTGGGATTTCCGTTCCGGGTTAAATGTAAATCGGCGGTGCTGATCTCTTCCAGGATGCTTTCGATGTTCGCCCCGCTGATGAACTTTGAAAAGCCTGCCCAGTTGAAACCGTTGGCATTGATTTTTTTATATACCAGCGCCTCCGACTGATAATTCTGCAGCAGCGCCAGCCTGAAAATTTCCGAGCAGTAATTCAGAAAGTTCTTCTGCTTCTCGCGGTTCCAGCCTGCAATTTCCCGGGCCCAAAGAATAATGCTTCTCAGGAATTCAGGTTTCTTCTTCACCATAAAGGCATCACGGACCCACTGCACAAACAGTTTTTCAAACTCTTCGTTTTTGCTGCCCGACCGGAGTAATTTCAGCGCATCATTCAGGTCACCCTGTGATTCATGGACTACTTCTTTCAACTTTTCAGCATCGATGCTGAAGTTCTTTTTTAAATAAGCTTCCAGGTCTGTGTCGGTAATCCTCGGGACTTCCACGATCTGTGCCCTGGAAAGAATAGTGGGAAGAATATCATTAACCGATTCCGCCGTAAGCAGGATAATGGTTTTGGCAGGCGGCTCTTCCAGGAACTTCAGGAATTTATTTGCTGCAGCGATGTTCATTTTATCGGCTCTCCAAACGATCAGGATTTTGGTTCCGCCTTCATAGCTTTTCAATGAAAACTTCTGGTTCTGGTCATCAACTTCATCCGCTGAGATAAACAGCTGTTTGTTCTCAGACTGTAAAAAAGCGGTCCAGTCGTCATAGCTTGCATAAGGAGATTTGAGGACCATTTCCCGGAATTCTTCAAATTTATTTTTGCTTAAAGAATTTTTATTGTCCGTGAACACCGGAAAGCTGAAATGCAGATCCAGGTGATTAAGGTGTTCGACTTTTGAAGCGGCATGCTCATTCTCGCGGCTCAGGACTTCTTTGGCATAGGCCAGAACCATAGGCAGCGTCCCATATCCTTCTTTTCCCGTGAAAAGCTGGGCGTGGCTGACTCTGTTTTCGGCGATGCTGTCTCTGAGAAGTTTCTTCAGGTTTTCCTGTCCGGCGATGTTCTCCCAATTCATGGCTCAAAGATAAAAAAATTGTAGGTTATTGTCATGTCAATTTTGGTGAATGGCAAAATTTGTCCGGCAGGTCAATGGTGAATTCTGCTGACGCCAGTGAATGGGGGAAAAAATTAACAAGCGAAGCACATGACCATTCATCGGTCATGATTAACAATTCGTCCACACAAGCCGCGATTTTCCCTCTGGATATGCCTTAACAAACTTTAACCTCATATAATTTTTACAATTCATTAATATTTAAGATATTTGCGCATTATTTTAAAAATAAAGAATGAAAAAAATCTTTGTACTATCATTCATATCGGTTGGGTATTTCCTTAATGCGCAGAACCTGAGTAATTCACCATATGCGGCTTACGGAATCGGCGATGTGAAATATGATAATACGATCGAAACGACCTCGATGGGAGGTATATCCACCGCTTTTATAAGCGATTTTACAAGTAATTTTAATTTTGCAAACCCTGCAAACAATGCCAATTTCGAGCTGACCAGCATCAAACTGGAAGCCACCAACGAGAATAATTACTTTAAAACAGATTACAACAATACGAAGGCGACGAAACATTCTACGTATTTATCTAATATTTCACTGGCTTTTCCTTTGTCGCCAAAGCTGAAAATGGGACTTTCCTATCAGCCATACAGCTCAAAAAGCTACAATATTCTTCACGAAGAGGACAATTTAGCGGGCGGAGTGACGAGATATAACCGATTCAAAGGAAGCGGGACATTAAACACCGCTCAGATTGCTTTAGGGTATAAAGTAACGGATAAATTTGCCGTGGGAGCCAGAGCCAACTACTATTTCGGGAACCTTTACGACCTGAACGAACTGGCTTATTCCAATGCTGAACTGATCAACGGATACGAGACAAGAAACAGCATCCACAACTTCAACTTTACCTTAGGAGCAAGCTACCAGAACCTGAATACCAGCACAGACCGTAAATTTACCATCGGTGCCACTACTACTTTCGGGAATACCAGTAATATGACGACCGATTACGTAAACAGTACGTATTTCTATTCTGATGCTTCAGGCACTACCAAGAGCAACGAAAGCATCATTGACCAGAAAAGCACGAAGTCTAAAAACCTTCTTCCGATGCAGGCTTCCGTAGGGGTTGGTTACGGAGAAGAAAACCAATGGTTCCTCTCGGTACAGGGAGACTATAAGAAAGGAGAAAGCATTGCTTATTTCGGGAACACCCTGGACCTTCAGGATTCGTACAGGATTTCTGCCGGAGGCTGGTACCTGCCGAACTATAACAACTTCAGAAGCTATTTCTCAAGAATCGTTTACCGTTATGGGGCTTTCTATGAAAAAGGAAATCTTCAGATCGCCGGACAGAACATCAATAAATTCGGGGTATCTGCCGGAGTTCTTCTTCCGTTCAAAAACAGCAGCATCACGAGAATGAGCGGACTGGAACTGGGACTGGAACTGGGGAAAAGAGGAACGGTGAAGAACAACCTGATCAACCAGAACTTTATCAACCTGAGGGTTGGTTTCAATTTTGCTGATAAGTGGTTCAGAAAAACACTTTATAACTAATATGATGTTTTTTAGAAACATATTCCATAAAAAAAATATAGCATACCTTTTTAGTTGTGCTATATTTTTTATTATGACCTCCTGTGAGGAAGACCTTACGAAAGCCAACTCCAAGCAGAGTAAAAACTTCCCTTCACAGATCATCAACAACGCTTATATTATCCAGCGGGATTCCGGGTTTATCAGCATGAAGGCCAAAGCCCCGATCATTGAAAAATATGAGCTGATCGACAGCCCGTACACCGTGGCGAGAAAAGGGATCGACATCCAGTTTTTCGATAAGAAAAAACCGAAAGTCCCGGGAACCATCAAGGCAAAATATGCCAAGTTTTACGACTATAAAAAATTCTACGAAGCCAAAGGCAACGTCAGGATTACCACCAATGAAGGGGATAAATTTGCCATGCAGAGCATTTACTGGGACCAGGTGAAGAAAAACATCTACACCCGCGATACCGTTTATGTAACCCGGAAAGACGGCAGTACGCTGATCGGTGCCCACGGCATGCGGGCCAAAGATGACTTTTCGGAATACGTATTCTTCCAGAATTCCGGAGATTTCGCCGCTCCTGAAATTTCCCAAAACAAAAAATAATCCATGATTTTTCATGCCATCGGACTGATGTCCGGAACAAGTTTGGACGGGCTGGATATCTGCCTGACAAGATTTGAAAAACAGCATGCCTGGAGTTTTGAAATCCTGAAAGCTGAAACCCTTCCCTATTCCGAAGCATGGGAAAAAAAGCTCAGGACTTCCATTTTCCTTTCCGCTGAAGAACTGCTTGAATTACATTCGGAATACGGTTTCTATCTGGGGAAAGCCGTAAAAAGTTTTATTCAAAAACATCAGCCTGAACATATAGACCTGATTGCTTCCCACGGCCATACGGTTTTTCATCAGCCACAGAAAAAATTTACCCTGCAGATCGGCGACGGAAGAGCCATTAAACTGGAAACCAATTTGCCGGTGATCTATGATTTCCGGAGCCAGGATGTCCTGATGGGCGGTAACGGGGCTCCACTGGTACCGATCGGTGATGAGTTTTTATTTCCGCAATACGATGCCTGCCTCAATCTGGGCGGCTTTTCCAACATTTCTCTGAAAATCAATCATCAGAGGATTGCCTTTGACATTGCACCCGTTAATATTATTTTAAACGCACTGGCCCAGCCCTTCAATAAAAGCTTTGATGAAAACGGCGATCTTGCCAGGGCAGGAAAGGTTAATGAGACCTTATTAAATGAGTTGAATTCATTGGCCTTCTACCGGCAGTCTCCACCGAAATCCCTGGGCATCGAATGGTGCAATGAAAATATTTTCCCGCTCTTTAAAAATATAGAAGAACAGGATCTGCTGGCTACCTTTACGGAGCATGCTTCCGTACAGATTTCAAAAGTTTTGAATGAAAACCGATTGCAGAAAATTCTTTTTACAGGGGGCGGAACTTACAATACTTATTTAATCGAGAAAATTAAGTCTACAACAAATGCCGAAATCATTATTCCCGAAAAAGACCTGATCGATTATAAGGAAGCTTTGATTTTTGCTTTCATGGGCGTTTTAAGACTGAATGATGAGATCAATATCCTGGCTTCTGCCACGGGAAGCTCACGGGATCATTGTTCCGGGGTCATTGCATAAAAAAACCTTCATTGCTGAAGGTTTTTATTATTTATAAGCTTCGATCTTATCCGTCAGGGTGTTGATGAAATTCTGGAGCGGCTTTTCGACCATCATTTTGATGAACGGGTTGAATTTCCCTTCGAACAGCATCTGCACCTCGGTCTGGTTTTCATTCAGAGGATTAATGGTAGCCGTTAAGGAGAAATCCAGGCTTGAACTTGCCGACTTTAATACCGCTTTCTGATCATTCACTTCATCGATTTTCAGGGCGATCTCGGGCATTCCCTGCAGTCCGAATTTAAATCCATCCTCCCTCGTCTCAAACTTCTGAAGACCGTCCGGCATAAAATCTTTGTAATTTTCCGGCGATTTCAGGATTTCCACCAATTCTTTAGATGATTTATTGACAATAATCTTTCGTCCTTCTAAATTCATTTTTTATTTTTGTATTAAATTCTTAATTCTTACAAATATATGTATAAAGTTTTTGTGAACGAAAAAAAATTACTGTTGTCTAAGCAATCTGAAAACTTAGAAAAAACGCTTGGATACGAAAACGTCACAAGCCTGGAGATCGCGCTTGATCTCCTTGAAAATACATCGGTAAAGGAATTAAATGTTTTCGGCGAAAATCTCGATGAAATCTGGGCCGAGTTCCAGAAGCTTTTCAGGATTATCGAAGCGGCGGGCGGCCTGGTAAATAATCCGGAAGGAGACCTTCTTTTCATCAGAAGATTAGGAAAATGGGATCTTCCGAAAGGGAAAATGGAGAAAGGCGAATCGCGTGAGGAATCGGCCGTCCGCGAAATTGAAGAAGAAACCGGACTTGCCCATGTAGAGCTGGTACGGTTCATCAATACCACCTATCACATCTATGTGGAAAGAAACGGCGATAAAGTCCTGAAATGCACCCACTGGTTTGAAATGAACTTCCATGGGGAGGATACTTCAAAACCTCAGATCGAAGAAGGAATTACGGAAGTCGCCTGGAAAAACGCCGCTCAGATCGAAGCCGAAGTTTTCCCAAGCACTTTTAAAAATATCAAACTGATTGTCCAGGAATTCCGGGACCTTAAGGCTAAATAAAATCGATGGATTTTTCCAGGGCAATTCCTCTGGAACCTTTTAACAATACATTTTCAGACTGTATTTTGCCGGCCTTTAAGAATTCGATTAATGCTGCGGTATTCTCGAAACTTAAAGGCGATGCATGTACGCTGCTGAAGTTTTTACCGACGGTAATGATCTGGTCGAAGCCTAATTCTTCTGCCAGTCTCAACAGGGCCTTATGCTCTTTTTCACTTTCTTCTCCCAACTCCAGCATATCGCCGATGATCACGGTTTTGGACCCTTCGAAAGTAATGAAATTGTGTAATGAAGCCGTCATGGAGCTTGGATTGGCATTGTATGTATCCAATACCAGCGTCTTCCCCTCTTTCTTTACAATCTGGGACCGCATATTGGTGGGCATATATTTTTCAATGGCGTGCCTGATCTTTTCAAACCCGATTCCAAAGTGAAGTCCGAGGCTTGCCGCTGCACAGAGATTGGTAAAATTGTAGGCTCCCGTCAGTTTTGAAATGGCTTTTTCGCCTTCATACAGCAAACCGACAAAGTTCTCTTCTGAAAACAGTTCAAACTGATAATCTGAATGTGAATTTCCGAAGGTAATTCTTGGTGAATAGTGTTCGGTTTTTTCTACCTGCACCGGATCATTTTCATTGACGAGAATGGTCTTCCCGTTACTTTTCAGGTAGTCATACAGCTCGGATTTTCCTTTGATCACCCCTTCAAATCCGCCGAAGCCTTCCAGGTGGGCCTTACCGAAATTGGTAATGTACCCGAAATCAGGCTGTGCGATGGAGCATAGAAGTTCGATTTCCTTCTGGTGGTTGGCTCCCATTTCAATCACGGCCATTTCATGTTCCGGCTTAATGGAAAGAAGGGTAAGCGGCACCCCGATATGGTTGTTTAAATTCCCTGAAGTATACTGAACATGGAACTTTTCCGAAAGAACGGCATGGATGATTTCTTTTGTCGTGGTTTTACCGTTGCTTCCCGTAAGCCCGATCACCGGAATCTGCAGCTGTTTTCTATGATAAACGGCCAGTTCCTGCAAAAAATCAAGCGTGGAAGGAACATAGAAAATATTTTTTGCTTCATCCTCAAAATCCTTCTGCTCCACAATGACCGCCAGCGCTCCGTTATCAATTGCCTGCCGGGCCAATGTTGCCGCAT
The DNA here is from genome assembly GCA_022701545.1 of Weeksellaceae bacterium. GTDB lineage: Bacteria > Bacteroidota > Bacteroidia > Flavobacteriales > Weeksellaceae > Chryseobacterium. Next base: position 12,688 of record JAKOOG010000219.1, read on the forward strand.
TGAAATTATCCCCGGAAAAAGCGAAGAAAATATCGTTCTTTCCGATTTTTCTGCTGTCGATGGTTACCTTTTCAGCCTGTAAAAACAAAGGGTAAAACTGTTCTGTATTCATGGTTCAAAAATAAAAAAACCTTCCAGTATTCCGGAAGGTTTTTTTGAAAATTATTTAGATAAATATTATCTTCTTGTTCTACTCTTATCGTTTGCTCTGGCATCCTGTGCAACACGGAAACCGATCCATCCGAAAGCTCTGTCCTGAGACTTGTATCTTCTTTGTCCCGGATCCAGCCAGTAAGCTGTATCCTGCCAGGAACCACCTTTCACCACTCTGATATCGTTGGAAATATCGGAAGTTCTTTCTTTTCTGTCTTTCTGTAAAATTACTTTACCGCTGGCATCTACAATAAATCTTGATTTAGGAGAATTGTACATGTCATAAGTGGAAGCGGAATCAGAAGCATTTCTGTAGTTAAGAGAAGACATTCTGTCTCCGTCTCTGTAGTTTCTGTAGTCAGCAATCGTTTCTCTTTCATACTGTCCCGGAAGGTTTCTGTAAACCAGTCTTCCGTCAGCTAAAGTATCATATTTAATATTGCTTTCGTCTACCATCTTGTACGTTCCGTCTCCGTTTCTTACAACAGCCTGAGGCATATTTCCTCTGTAGTAATTGAAATCGCTGAAATCTTCGTCGATAATCGGTCTATATACATCAGCGGTCCACTCTGCAACGTTTCCGTACATTCCGTAGATTCCCAGATCGTTGGAAGGATATTGTCTTACGTCTGAAGTTTTGGCGGATCCGTCATTTTTCCAGCCCGGAAGACCGGAATAATCACCTGCTCCCATTTTGAAGTTTTCAAGGAACATTCCTCTCTCTCTTCCTTTTGTTCCTCTCAGCTGATCGATTTCAGGTTTTTTACCAAGGTATTGGTTGTATTCTCTGTTTTTAGCCATACCCAAAGCTGCGTATTCCCATTCTACTTCAGTAGGAAGCCTGAATTTCGTTACCATAGCAGCGTTAGGAGCTCTGTTTGCAGCAAGCAACCTCTGGTTGGTCGTTTTCATACCGGTTTTCTGCTGCATTCTTTTTTCATTGATGTACCCTTGCATTTCAGGATCATTCGATTTGAATTTATCCATATTGAATGCCGTTCCACCCTGATTATTGGATTCGTTGATGTACAAATCTTTGGCAATGATACCGGCCTGCATTAAAGCTTTCTCGTTTGCTCTGTCTGACAACCATTCGCAATATCTGTTGGCCTGCGTCCAGCTTACTCCCACTACCGGGTAGTAATCGAATTCAGGAGAACGGAAATACGTTTCGTTGAAATCATTTCTAGATAGTTTGTTGTCCCACAATAAGGTATCCGGCAAAGCACCGTTGTAGATTTCCTTAAAGCTTGGGTCACTTGGAGGGAATACATACTTCAACCATGTAAGGTATTCGCGGTATTCGTAGTTAGTAATTTCCGTTTCCCCGATAAAGAATGAACTTACCTGCATTCTGCGCGGTGAGTTATTCCAATCGTGCATAACATCATCTTTCACTAATCCCATTGTAAAAGTTCCACCTTCTACATATACCATTCCCGGCCAACCTTTTTGTTTTTGTTGCTTTCCTGCAAAAAACCAACCTTGTTTCTCGTTTGGTTTCCAACCTGTTTTGCTGACAAATTTTTTCGTACCGCCGCCATTATTAGATCCTCCGCAACTGGTTAATGCAAGTGTAGAACTTAATGCAATTAATGAAAACAACTTTAGTTTTTTCATAGTCGATATAAATATTTTCAAAGTACAAAGAAAAAGTAAATTATTCAATAAATCAAGTAAAGAGTTGATTTTTTTGAAAAACGTTAACAAATTAATTTTATTGTATCACAATTTAATTATAAAATTTTCATTTATTTTGTAATTCAGAAATTTCAACCATAAACATGAAACAAAAAATCTTACTTTTATTTCTATTAAGCTTTGTATCAGCACTCTGGGCTCAAAGAATCAGCATCGAATGGGATGGTTCCAAAATTCGAGACTTCGGCGATACAAAACTTAATCTCCCAAATTTCAAAAATCAAGGATTTTTATTCAGCCAAAATAACATTTTTATCACAACCAAGCAACAGGTTGGAGAAAAGCAGCTGAAAATTTCCAATCCGGTTTGGGAAAACATTTCTCCCGGAGATTTGTTTGAAATAAGTAAAGATCTGCTTCCGGATTATGAAGTAAAAGATGTGGCCTATTATTATCTGGAAGGGGACCGGTATGCCAGCATCAGCGTTTCCTTATTCAAAAATGTAAAAGGACAGGTACAGCGGCTGTCTTCATTTGAAATTTCAGAAAGTAATTTACCGAACAGCATCGGCAGCCCGATGAAGGTAGGAACAACGAATAACCCTCTTTCAACAGGAAATTTTTATAAAATAAGAGTCGACAAATCCGGGATTTTCAAAATTACGAAGCAGTTTCTGCAGGATAACGGCATCAATCCTTCGTCCGTAAATCCTAAGAACTTCAGGATCTACGGAAACGGTGGCATCATGCTTCCGGAATTCAATCAGGATGTCAAGTACGGCGCGCTCCAGGAAAATGCGATCCAGGTAGTCGGGGAAAGTGACGGGGTGTGGAATGATAATGATTACGCCCTTTTTTATGCCCAGGGACCAAACGGCTACAATCTCTATAATACCACCAACGGAAACGGCTATAAAAGGACCGATACCCGGACCGACAGAAGCGAAAACGTAAAAAATATTTATGAAGATTATTCTTATTATTACATCAATTTCGATAAAGGCCCTGGAAAAAGGGTACAGCCTGTAGATGTAAACTTACCTTCTGCTCCGCTCATTACAAGATTCGATAATTACCAGTTCATCAACAACGACCAGAAAAACCTGATGAAGGTAGGCCGTGTGTGGGTGGAAGACACGCCGTTTACCACCGATAAAGCGATCACCTTCAACACCGCTTCTCCCATCCAGGCAGGCGACCAGATCCGGTACAGAGCACAGGTAATAGCCTATAAATCCCAGCAGAACAGCATTATATACAACATCAACAACCAGAATGCGCTGCCTGTTGCAGTTCCGGCTCCCAATGCCAGCGGAACCAATGAATTTTATACCACAAGATACACCGGAACGATTTCAGGGCTCAGCGGAAGCCAGATCACCTTTAATTTAAAACCGGATATTACGGTAAATCCCAACGGAACTTTCTATCCCGACTATTTTGAAGTACAGTATAAGGATAACCTGAGTTTCAACGGCGCACAGATGAACTTCAGGGATTATTCGCTGGTAAGCGGAAGCAATACCACCTATGGGTTCAGTTTATCCAATGCCTCGGCAGCAGAACAGATCTGGGATGTTACCGACATTACAAATGCGAACCGAAGAGTAAATAAGGCAGCAGGAAATACCACTTTCAATTTCGCATATACGGCCTCAGATCCCAACTTCAACAATGAGTTTGTGGCCTTTAAAGCCGATGCAGCGTACAGCCCTCAGTTTGTAGGGAGAATCAACAACCAGAATCTTTCGGCATTACAGAACGTCGATTACCTGATCATTACCGTTCCTGAAATGATGGGACAGGCGCAGAGACTGGCCAATTACCATCAGACCAAAAACAACTACAATGTACAGGTGATTGATACGGATAAAATTTACAATGAATTCGGCAGTGGAAGCAGAGATCTTACCGCCATCCGGGATTTTGTTACCAAACTGAACACACCGGTAGGAGCACTGAAGTATGTTTTCATTCTGGGGGATGCTTCCTATGATTATAAAAACAGGATTTCCGGCAACTCCAATGTGGTTTCCGGGTATGAAAGTGAAATCTCTCAGGATGTAATACGGTCTTTCATCACCGATGATTATATTGTAATGACCAAGCCGCAGACCACGCAGTACCTTGATTTCAACCTTCCCGATCTGCCTGTAGGAAGGCTTCCTGCAGCCAATGTAACGGAAGCCGCCAATATGATTGATAAGACTTTGGCCTACTACAACAGCTTATCGGGACAGTCTACGCCTTTCGGGGAATGGAAAATGAAGCTGGACTTTATTGTGGATGATGATAACGACGGGCCGGGCTCCGTTCCGTTCCACACGGTGATGAACAATTCACTGGTTTCGGTTTTCGAGCAGCCTTCTTCTACCAATCTGAAAGAATACAATGTCCGGAAACTGTACCTGGATGCATTTCCTGCGCAAAGCACCGCGGGCGGACAGCGATATCCGCAGGTAAACCAGGCCATCTCCAATGATATCGGCAACAGCTTGTACATGTTCTATTTCGGACATGGCGGAATTAACGGCTGGGCACAGGAAAGGGTCTTAACATTAAGTGAAGTTCAGAATGCGAATAATTTCTCGCCGGTATACAGCAGATTCCCTTTTGTATCGACGATTACCTGCGAATTTACGCTTTGGGATGATCCCGATACGTCTTCCGCGGGAGAGCAGTTTATCAAGCTGAAACAGGGAGGCCCTGCAACCATGATTACCTCCAGCCGTGCGATTGATGTATTTTACGGGGTAACGTTCACCAATACCTTTACCCAGAATATCTTTAAGCTTACCAGTGATGATTTTGACACGCTGGGATATGCCCATTTAAATGCAAAAAAACAGGAAGGGGCCTCAACGGAACACCTGAAGGTGAATTTCCTGGGTGACCCTGCCATGAAACTGAGCAGGCCGAAAAGATTGATGGTCATCGACAATATCGAAACACCGGTTCCGGGACTGATCAGAGGATTGGATTTCGTAAAAGTGAAGGGCCACGTCAACAATCCGAACGGTACGGTAAATACGGCATTCAACGGAAGAGTGGTCATCAATATTTTCGATAAAAGATTAAATAAAACCACGCTGAACAACGACGGCGGATTAACGCCGGTCCTTCAGTATACCGAAGAAGGAAGTGCTATCGTAAAAGCGTCGGGAACCGCAGTAAACGGAGTATTCACCGTAGAATTTTATGTTCCGAAAGACATCAACTATGCCGTTGGAACGGGAAGAATCTTAGGGTATGCGGACAACAAGGCAAGCGATGTATTCAACAATCAGGAGGTACAGGTTGGAGACCTTAACCCGAACGGAATCAACGATAACGAACCGCCGAAAGTAAAGTTATACATGAACAACACAAACTTTGCAGATGGCGGAATTACCGACCAGAACCCGATGTTGCTGGCATGTATTACCGATGATACCGGAATAAATTCTACCGGATCTGGTATCGGTCATGATATTACAGTATATTTGGACGGGCAAATTATCAATACGGTTGTACTGAATGATTTCTATGCTTCAGGAGAAGGAAACGGATGCTTAAGTCCGAGCCTGGCAGACTACCAGAAAGGAAATGTAACCTACCCTTTCAGAAATCTTGCGATAGGACAGCACCAATTGACATTTAAAGTTTGGGATATAAACAATAATTCGACAACGTCTACGTTAAATTTTGAGGTTAAGGATGAAGCCGATCAGCATCTTGTGATCAACCGACCGTTGAACTGGCCGAATCCGTTTACCAACAAAACATACATCCAGTTCGAACATAATTGTGATGATATTCTGGATGTAAACGTACAGATTTATACCATTACCGGAAAACTGGTAAGAACTTTATCGCAGCCGGTGGTGGCAGAACCTTTCCTGCAGGGCTTCAGAACCCCGCGTCAGGCCATCGAGTGGGACGGAAGAGACGATTTTGGAGCAACTGTTGCAAAAGGTACGTATATTTTTAAGATATTTGCAAAAAGTCAGAATCAAGAAAAATGCAAAGGAAGTGCTACAGCTGTAGAAAAAATGGTACTTTTGAAATAAATTTAAAACGATAACAGTAAACATATCAACAAAAAACTGATAATATATAAAAGACAACATATGAATTTAACTACTAAACTGCTTTTAGGAATTGGGTTAAGTGCCGGTTTTTTAGGCTACTCTCAGGATTTAAGCCTTGTACGACCTGTTTTAACCGGAGCTCCTTTCTTAAGAATCGCACCGGATGCAAGAGCTGGAGGTATGGGAGACCAGGGGGTGGTAACCTCGCCGGACGCTTTTTCACAATTCTGGAATGCTGCGAAATACCCTTTTAGCAGAACAAGTTCTTCCGTAGGGATCAACTACACACCTTATATGGGGAAACTTACCAATGATGTGTTTTTATTATACGGAGCTTTTCACAAATTCTTAGGTCAGGAAGAAAGATCTACCATCTCTGCAAGTATCTATTACTTCAATATGGGAGAAGTGGATCTAACGCAGTTAGTAGGAAATGAAGTCACTTCCATGGGTACCTCAAAGCCAAACGAATTCTCCATCGACGTTGCATACGGTCTGAAATTATCCGATTCGTATTCCATGGCCGTTACCGGTAGATTCATCCGTTCAGACTTAGCCGGAGGATTCAATACCGATACGACCCTGAAGCCGGCCAACAGCTTCGCCGTAGACGTTTCCGGATATTATACGTCTCCGAAATTCTCAGGTCTGGGAAGCATGGACGGAAAAGTAAACGCCGGTTTTGCCATTCAGAACCTGGGTCCTAAACTGGATTATACAGGAAACGAAGAATCCAGATCTTATCTTCCGACCATGGCCAGATTAGGGGTTGGATATGATATGTATCTTGATGATATGAACCGTGTCGGTTTAAGTGTTGAAGGTTCCAAGATCCTGGTTCCGGGCTCGGAATATGTAGGAATCGACCCTAATACCAGACAGCCGATCTATCAGGTACCTAATGTGGGCGTAATGTCCGGAATCGGAAAATCCTTTAAAAACGAAAAATCCATCATGTACAGTGGCGCACTGGAATATTCTTATGACAATGCATTTTCTGTAAGAGGCGGATATTTCCACGAAAGCGAAGAACAGGGAGCAAGACAGTTTGCCACTGCAGGTATCGGGTTGAAGTACCGTTCTTTCGGACTGGATATTTCCTATCTGATTAATATGTCAAAAATCAATACGGCTTTGGATAACACCCTTCGTTTCGGGCTTACCTGGAACATTGGTGATGAAACGTCCAATGTAGATTACTAAAAATACAACATCAAAGTTGATAAACAGGCTGCCTCATTTGAAGCAGCCTGTTTTATTTTGGCATATGGCCAATTCTTTAGGAATGGTCAATCTTTACCTCAGCCTGAAATTCACCATTCACTTGCAAAGCAGATTCGCCATTTACTATTTTCAGGAGCTTTTTCCGGCTATCCGTTCATACTCCTCACGCCGGTTCACGCCCTCTCCTAAGCCCTTCCCTCTCCTGCGCCTGCTGCGGGGTAACCACTTCTATCCGGGCTAGGATAACAGCCATCCGTTTCTAACACGGGAAATAAATGAACTTAAAGTTTATGATATCCACTGTATTTTCAGCCGGTCAGCAGGTAAAGGGTTCTGCCTGAAAATACGATTGGTCATTCGGTAGTCCGGCTCTTGATTTTAACGGAAAAAACTTCCCGCCTCCAGTTTCCTCTTTTACCCTATTAATCTGAGGGCTGTTCCGGTTTACATTAATAACAGATCCATTTCCCCCTCTCACTTTCTCACCCTTAAACTCTCAAACCCTAAAACCCTCAAACTCCCAAACCCATTCGCCAACATCATGGTTTAAAATTTGATACTGATTTGTCAATCCGGTTCCTGTGCATTTAAAACAAACCATCAGATGCCGGCACGGGAAAATTCACCATTTGTAAATCCATAATTCACATTTAACCCTTATTTTTGCAGCATGAACTACTCCGCGGAACTCAAAAAATTTGTGACCAGCCAATATGTATATTCTGCCATCAGGATTACCCTGGCCACCGTTCTGCCGTGCCTCGTTCTTGCCCACTTCGGAATCCTCAAAGAATATTTTCTCTTTCCGCTCGGAACGAGTTTTGTAGCCCTCACTGATCAGCCGGGTCCTTTCATCCGGCGGAGAAATGCCCTGACGTTCGCCATCTGCTGCTTTGTATTCGTCGCATCGGTTGCCAGTCTGGTCATGCACATCAAAGCCCTCGTCTTTGCCGAGATCATCGTTTTCGGAATGTTTTTTTCCCTCATCGGAGTATACGGCCAGCGGCTGGCCGCTGTCGGTTCCTTATCGCTCGTGGTAATGGCCATCTTTATCGACGGGCATCTGACGGGGATCAACATCCTGAAAAGCCTGCTGATTTTTGCTTCCGGCTGTACCTGGTTTTTACTGATCTTTTTAATTGTAACCACCATTCAGCCTTATAAGCTTGCCAGCCAGATGATCGGGGAAAATTACCTGCAGCTCGCGGAATTCCTTAAAATAAAAGCCGACCATTATCAGAAGAACCCGGATTTCAATAAACTGACCACCCAGGTGATTGCCAAGCAAATTGAGATCAAAAACCTGCAGGAAGAAACCCGGGAAACCGTTTTTAAAACCCGGGTAATCGTGAACGAATCCACTACGACCAGCCGCCTGCTCATGCTGATGATGCTGAACTCCATGGATCTCCACGAAAAGCTCATGACTTCCGAAAGCGATTATGAAAAGCTTCAGAACAGCTTCGGCGATACCCCGTTTCTGGTAAACATCCATGATTATCTGAATCTGCTGGCAGAAGAAATTACCAACATTGGCATTTCGCTTCAGATCGGGACCCGCGCAAAACCGATCTATCATCTTGATGACGAATTGCACAATCTGAATCACCATTATTTTGAGCTGAGAAATAAAAAAATCTCTCCCGATAATTTTGAGAATTTTATGGTGTTGCGGCAGATCCTGATGCGCATTAATGAAATTACCAAAGAAATTAACGAGATCTATAAAGTATTTTCACAGAATGTAAAGCTTGCCAAAAGTCTTTCCACGGGATTGGACCTGAGAAAGTTTATGCCTAATGAAGAAAAGCTGAATTTTAAGGTTTTAAAAAATAATATTTCCCTTTCATCATCACATTTCCGCCATGCGCTGAGGATTACGATTGCCTTATTGCTGGGGTACCTGTTTTCACTGTTTCAGTTTCTGGGGATCGGGCATACCTACTGGATCCTCATTACCACCGTTGCGATTCTGAAGCCCGCCTACTCCATTACCAAACAGCGGAACCTTCTCCGTCTCTACGGAACCATTGCAGGAGCCGTTATTGCGTACGGTATTCTTCATTATATCCGCATCAATGAAGTTCTTTTTGTCATGCTTCTCCTGAGCATGATCATGTGCTTCAGCTTTCTGAAAGGAAAATATTTCTGGGCAGTTCTTTTTATGACGATCTATGTTTTCGTAAGCTTCAATTTCCTCAGCCCCGGAAATGTCAATATTATTTTCAGGGACAGGATCGTGGATACCATTATTGCCGCTATTATTACCTCCCTGGTTGCTTATATTGTGCTGCCGGTGTGGGAACATACGCAGAACCTGGATTTAATGAAAAAATCGGCAGAGGCCAACCTTATTTATTTCCAGAGTGTAATCTCCAAATTTATCGGTGACAGTTTTAATATAGAAGACTATAAAGTAAAGCGAAAGAACGCAATCATTTCACTGGCTAACCTTTCCGACAACTTTCAGCGGATGATTTCCGATCCTAAAAACCAGCAGAAAAAACTGGAAGTGGTCCATCAGTTTGTCGCGACTTCCCATCTGATTACTGCTTATACGGCTTCCCTTTCTCAATACGTAAAAGATAAGGAGAAGTATCCTGAAATTGATGCGGAAGGCTGGAGCCGGAAGATCGAAGCGGAAATGCAGAAAGTCTCCAATCTGCTGAACGGCGAAAAGATTACGGAAACCCTGAAAATGGAAAGCCGCATCGAGCCGGAAGACTCATCACTGGACGACCTCATCCTCAAAAGGAAAACCGAACTTACCGAAAATGAAGGCTATGACCTGAGGGATCCCGACAAAATCTCCCGCCTTACCGAACTTAAAAACATCCATGATGTACTGGAACTGATCTTTGATGTGGCCAAGGAACAACGGAAGGTAATTGAAACCTATAAGAACGAATCCCACGAAAAACCGGAACCGGCACAGCCTATTCCTCAACAATCGTAAAGCAGTAATCATCGAAAAACTCGACCCTTGCTTTTAATTCGTCCGAAATAAGATCATCGTATACCCTGCATTTGATGTGATGAAGGTGCTTCAGTTCAAAAGGCCGTACTTCATAATGTTTTTTCAGCGACCAGTGTTTGGAATGATGGATCTTGTACATGCTTTCCTTTACGCTCCAGATAATGGTATAGAACGTCACTTCGTTATCAAAAGGAATAAACCCGCGCTCATCTTCATAAGTAAACTTATCGATCACCCTTAAAATTTTAGGATTAAATTTTTCAATATCAATCCCGATTTTATTTCTGGAAATGGCAATTGCCGCAAAAGGGAAAGAATGGGTGATCGAAATTTCTGCATCTTTCGGAGATAGAAAAGGTTCCCTATCCTTATATAAAATTTTTGAATGCGGTTTTAAGCCTTTCAGTAGTTTCCGTACCATCAGAACTTCCTGGAGTTTCTTCGGATGATAATCTTTTACTTTCTCTGCATTTTCAGGTTCTAAAAGCTGATGGATATCCAGTTCTTCAGATTCATCGTACTTCCAGACGAGAATGGTAGCGTTGTCATCGGAAAAATCACGGTAAAGTGGCATTGCATTGTTTTATCGGACAAAATTAGTGAATTTTTTCTTTGAAGGGAGATAACTAAGTACATACGGATGTTTTCAACCCGGTATTGATAAATTCCTGTTATAAATCAGTTTACGCCACGGAATGCCCGTCTGTGTTTTTTTATTTTAATTATTAGTTGTAATTTTGCAGCTTATTATCATTGAATTTAAATTTATTCATTACATATGAGTACGACAACACAATACCTTCCTTATAAAGTTAAGGATATCGCCCTTGCAGAATGGGGAAGAAAAGAAATTACCCTTGCAGAAGCAGAAATGCCGGGTCTGATGGCAATCCGTGAAGAATACGGACCGTCTCAGCCGTTGAAAGGGGCAAGAATTGCAGGATGTCTTCACATGACGATCCAAACCGCTGTTCTTATCGAGACTTTAGCGGCTTTAGGTGCTGAAGTGACCTGGTCTTCTTGTAATATTTTCTCTACCCAGGATCACGCTGCCGCTGCCATTGCTGCTGCAGGAATTCCTGTTTATGCATGGAAAGGGCTTAATGAAGAGGAATTCGACTGGTGTATCGAGCAGACTTTATTCTTCGGGGAAGACCGAAAGCCATTGAATATGATCTTAGATGACGGTGGAGATTTAACCAATATGGTTTTCGATAAATACCCTGAATTAACAAAAGATATCAAAGGTCTTTCTGAAGAAACCACAACCGGAGTACACCGTCTGTATGAAAGAATGAAGAACGGAACTTTGGTAATGCCTGCCATCAACGTAAACGATTCGGTAACCAAGTCTAAATTCGACAACAAATACGGATGTAAGGAATCTGCGGTGGATGCCGTAAGAAGAGCTACCGATATCATGCTTGCCGGAAAAAGAGTGGTGGTTTGCGGATACGGAGACGTAGGTAAAGGAACAGCTGCTTCTTTCAGAGGAGCCGGTTCTATTGTTACTGTAACCGAAATCGACCCGATCTGTGCGCTTCAGGCAGCAATGGACGGTTATGAAGTGAAAAGATTAGATACCGTAGTGGATAACGCTGATATCATCATCACAACTACCGGTAACTTCAACATCGTAAGAGGGGAACATTTCCTTAAAATGAAAGATAAAGCAATCGTTTGTAACATCGGGCACTTCGATAATGAAATCGATATGGCCTGGTTAAACGGAAACTACGGTTCTACCAAATCTGAAGTAAAGCCTCAGGTAGATATCTATACCATCGAAGGTAAAGAAGTCATCATCCTTGCAGAAGGTCGATTGGTCAACCTTGGATGTGCAACCGGTCACCCGTCTTTCGTTATGTCCAACTCTTTCTCTAACCAGACTCTGGCTCAGATCGAACTTTGGAATAATGCTGAAGCATACGGAAACGAAGTATACATGCTTCCTAAGCACCTTGATGAAAAAGTAGCCGCCCTTCACCTTAAGAAATTAAGCGTAGAGCTGGAAACCCTTTCTCCTGAACAGGCTGAATATATCGGTGTGGATGTAAAAGGTCCGTTCAAACCTGAATACTACAGATACTAAGCTTCTAGCTTCTAGCTTCTAGCTTCTAGCTTCTAGCTTCTAGCTTCTAGCTTCTAGCTTCTAGCTTCTAGCAAAAATAAGGACTCTCCATTAATTTGGGGAGTTTTTTTTGAATGATATATAGACCGTTGTGAATTTTGCCTGGCAAATGAATTTAGAGACCGGATTAAAAATTCACTATTGCCAAGTGAACGATAAATTTCGCTCCGCGGGTCAATTTTGCCTTGCAAGTGACTGGTCAATCTTATGTATAAAAAACTGACCAGCGAAGCGGACTGAACATTCATCTCTCTGCTTTGCACAATAAAATTTAAAGATTCCAGTTGCCGTTTACATTTAATTTAAATTAATATCTTTGGCATCTTAACAAAAAACATTAAACATGAAAAAGCAAAATGTATCAACCGCGTTTGTCGCGGCATCATGGATCGCTTTAGGGGCCGGAATGATCGGCTTTATCGTAGGACTGGCAAGGGCGGAAATGCAGCTGAATGAGAAAGGGTATTATTTTACCATCCTGCTGTACGGGCTTTTTGCCGTAGTATCGTTGCAGAAAGCAGTGAGGGACCGGCTGGAAAATATCAAAGTAACGGACATTTATTACGGGATCTGCTGGTTTGCCACCCTTTCTTCCATTGTCCTGCTGGCCATCGGGCTTTGGAATGCCACGATTCTTCCGAGTGAAAAAGGATTCTACGGATTCGCTTTCTTACTGGCACTTTTCGGGGCGATTTCGGTACAGAAAAATACCCGCGACAATATGCTTCAGGAATAAAAAACGAAACTCTCCGCCCCGGAGAGTTTTTTTTAAAATAAATCTTCGCAAAACAACGATTTGCATTAAAATAATTCATTTAAAACCATAAAACAATTAAATACTTTTCAAATATTGATTATTTTTGCAACACCTAATCACAAAAATACCGATATGTGTAAAAAACTAATAACGCTGCTTTTATTTATTGTATCCATTCACATTACAAAAGCCCAAAATGAGTTCATTACCATCTGGAAACCCGGAACTGCCCAGCAGATCGAATTTCCAGGGAGGGGAACAAACTTCCGGGTCTACTGGGAAGAGATCGGATATTTACAGCATAACGGAACCATCAATACCATTACCTCGGACCGTAATTTTACCATTGCTTTCGGCAGCCCTCTGAACCCTGTCCCGGCAAACGCAACCTACCGCATCAAAATAAGCAATGGAAGCGGAACTTTTGATCAGGTACGGTTTTTCGACAATACCATAGTGCCGGTTTATATAAATCCCGACCATTCAAAAATATTAGCCATACAGCAATGGGGAAATATTCATTGGACAACCTTTAGCAATTCATTTGTTTTCTGTGAAAATATGAATGTAACCGCTACGGATGTTCCGGATTTATCTGCCGTTTCAAGTTTAAGGGAAATGTTTTATCTATGCACCAGTATGGTGGGAAACCCCAGTTTTAACAATTGGAATACCTCAACCGTTACCGACATGTATTATATGTTCGGAGACTGTGGTTTCTTCAATCAGCCCATAGAAAACTGGAATGTTTCCAACGTAACCGATATGAGCTATATGTTTGATGCAGCCGTTAGCTTTAACCAGTCTCTTCGCAATTGGAAAACCTCTAACGTTACGACAATGCAGCACATGTTTCATGGAGCGAGCCTCTTCAATCAGGATATAGGAAACTGGGATACGGGCAAAGTCACCAATATGGCTGAAATGTTTCATGAGACCAGTTTTAATCAGAATATCGGTTCCTGGAAACTTACGGCTCTTACCAATGCGGAAGATCTGTTTCTTAATTCCGGAATGAACTGCCAGAATTATGACCACACCCTTTACGGCTGGAGCTTATCTTCTGCTACTCCTGACAACATCAGTATTTCAAGCGCTTCCCCTCTGGTCTATTCGCATCCGGCCGCTGTATCTGCAAGAAATTACCTGATGACATCCAAAAACTGGAACATTTCCGGAGACACTTACAACGGAGCATGCCAGTCTGTTTTGGGGGTATCGGATGTTAAAACCAAAAATGATCTCAGCATTTATCCGAATCCTGCCACCGATTTTATTTTTGTAAACAGTGCCGGAGCAGAAAAGTTTATCATCTTTGACCTAAGCGGAAAAATGGTTTTAAAAGGAATGCTGAGCAATGGGAAAATCGATATCCGGAAGATGGTTTCAGGAAACTATATCCTGCAGCTGATTTCCGATAAAAATATTCAGAATTTAAAATTCATCAAGCCATAAAAACAATCGGGGCCCACGAAATTCGTGAGCCCCGGTTTCTATCATTCAATTAAAAAATTACTGATCAAAATGGTTGGGATGCTTGGCTTTAATATCGTCCACGGTTCCCAGCACTTTATCTTTTAGTGCATCCTGGTATTTCTGAAGATTATCAGACACCTGATCATCCGAGGCGGCAATTATTTTCGCTGCTAAAATCCCTGCATTCAGGGCACCGTTCAACGCTACAGTGGCTACCGGAATACCGCCCGGCATCTGAAGGATGGAAAGTACCGAATCCCAGCCGTCGATCGAGTTGCTGGATAAAATCGGAACCCCGATTACGGGCAATGTGGTACAGCTGGCGACCATTCCCGGAAGATGGGCTGCGCCTCCTGCACCGGCTACAATTACTTTTAGACCTCTTTCCTTAGCTGTTTTGGCATAATCGAACATTCTTTCCGGCGTCCGGTGTGCGGAAACTACCGTCAGTTCATAAGGGATATCCAGTGATTTTAAAAAGTCGGCTGCCTGTTCCATGATCGGTAAGTCGCTCTGACTTCCCATTATAATTCCTACCATTCTTCAATTTTATTAGATGCCCAAAGATAAAAAATTAATAAGGTTCTTCCAATAAGGGCGTAAAACTTGTTCTGTTATCCCGAAATCCGGAAAACCACAGGTTATTTTAAATTGAATATTTTTGCAAAATAATATTGTTTTGAAAGATTATAAGCTTACCCTCGCCGTTCTTACCGTTGCTGTTGTGTGGGGAACGACCTTCCTCTCCATCCGTGTTGCCGTAGAAACCATTCCGGCATGGTTCGTGGCAGGAATCCGGCAGTTTTTAGCAGCCTTTATCATGCTGATGATTCTCTTGTACCGGAGACAGTTCCAGTGGATCGGCTGGAAAAACCTGAGCTATCAGCTTGTATTTGCCTCACTGATGCTCATCATTGCCAATGGATTAACAACCGTTGCCGAGGAAACCATTACCAGCAGCCTCACATCCCTGATCAGTGCCACCTCTCCCATCATCGTATTTTTAGGGAGTGTTGCCTTACGCCTGCAGAAATTTACAATGAAAGCATTGATAGGGGTCCTGACCTGTTTCAGCGGAATTACCTTTATTTTCTGGGACGGGATCAGAGACCTGGCGAATCCGGAATACCGATTCGGGATTTTTCTCCTCTTCTGCGGAATCCTGGGGTGGGCTTCCGGGACTATTTTCACTAAAAAAATGAACATCCAGAGCAGGAACATTTCCCTGAACCTCTTCTATCAGTTTGCCTTTGCCGGAATCATCCAGATCATTTTCGCTTTTCTGTTTACAGAAAACTACCAATTCGAAAGCTGGTCGCTGAAAAGCGTTTCTGCCATGCTCTACCTTTCTTTATTCGGGTCGGTCGCCACGTTCTTCGCATATCATTACGCTTTGACAAAAATTTCTCCGGTACAGGTTTCTATTCTTGCCTATATCAATACGATCATCTCCATATTTTTAAGCTGGCTGATTCTGAATGAAGAAATTTCAGCTAAATTTATCATTGCGGCAGCATTGATCATTTTAGGCGTTTTTATTATTAATTATAACAGAGCGATGTTTAAGAGAACGGGAATTGAACAGCCATAACTTCGATTTTTTTAATATATTTCAAAACTGAGTGTTTCAGTATTTTCTTATTTTTTCTTATATTGTAGATGCCAAGTTATTCAATATGATAAAAAATACCCTATTTGCCACTGTTACCGGCTTATTGCTTTTCATAAGCTGCGACAACCGAAAGAAGGAAAACGATCTTACTCTGAGAGAAAAGCAACTGCTGGAAAAAGAAAAAGCCTTTGCCCAGAAGGAATCGGAATACCAATCTCTTTTAAAGATGAGAGACAGTATTTTTGCCACCAAGAAAGATTCTGTAAAAATTAACATCTGGCCGGCCCAGGTGGCCGGTTTATGGACCGGGAAGGTAATTTGTACGGAGTCCAACTGCAGCGATTATGTAGTAGGTGACCAGCGTACGGATACCTGGGAATTCGACAGCGATTCCATCCAGCTTTTAACGAAAATCATCAACAACAATAATCTGGTAAGAGTATATTCCGGAAAATTTGAAAACAATGAAGTAAAGCTTAATTTCAAAACCGATTCTACTTCCAAGAAACAGGTCACAATGAATGTTCTGCTCAATGATTTTTCCGCAAATAAAATGAGGGGTACAAGAACCATTACCGCGGACAACAACTGTATGGCGAAGTTCTCTGTAGAATTGGTCCGTTCCACAAAATAAGCACATCATGAACTTACTGAACATCCATAACCTGAGTCTTCCGATCGAAGACCCGGTCCTGAAATTCCTGTTGGTTTTAATTATCATTCTGGCTGCGCCGCTGCTTTTAAACAAAATAAAAGTTCCGCATCTGCTGGGGCTGATTATTGCCGGTGCTGTGATCGGTCCGAATGGCTTCAACGTATTGGCCCGGGACAGCAGCATTGTAGTTACCGGAACCACCGGACTTCTCTACATTATGTTCCTGGCCGGACTGGAAATCGATATGGGCGATTTCAAAAAGAATAAATGGAAGAGCCTTACTTTCGGAATTTACACGTTTACCGTCCCTTTTGTATTGGGCTATTTAGGGGCCTATTACATTCTGCATTTTTCCGTACTTACTTCGGTCCTTTTTGCGAGCCTGTTTTCATCGCATACCCTCATCGCCTATCCTTTGGTAAGTAAATTGGGGATTGCCAAAAATTCTGCTGTGAATATTACTGTCGGAGGAACGATGATTACGGATATTCTTGCGTTATTGGTTCTTGCTGTGATTGTAGGCATGTCACAAGGAGATGTCGGCACGGAGTTTTGGGTGAAACTTTCGGTTTCATTTGTTATTTTCGGGCTCATCGTTCTGCTGGTTTTCCCGATTATCGGACGCTGGTTTTTCAAAAAGGTAGATGATAAAATCTCGCAGTATATTTTTGTTTTGGTCATGATTTACCTGGCTGCCTTACTGGCAGAACTGGCCGGAGTGGAAGCCATCATCGGGGCTTTCTTTGCCGGGTTGGCTCTGAACCGGCTGATTCCGCACACCTCATCCCTGATGAACCGGGTGGAATTTGTCGGAAATGCCATCTTTATCCCTTTTTTCCTGATCAGTGTCGGAATGCTGATTGATTTTAAAGCGTTTTTCAAAAGCTGGGAAACCCTGGAAGTAGCAGGCATCATGCTGGTTGCTTCCATCGGCGGAAAATACCTTTCGGCAGTGGCCACACAGAAAACCTTCAGGCTTTCCAAAGAAGAAGGCAAGCTTATTTTCGGATTAAGTTCTGCTTCAGCCGCCGCGACCTTGGCTTCCGTAATGGTTGGGTATAATATTATCCTTTCCGAAACCGAAACCGGAGAACCGATCAGGCTGTTAAACGAGCATGTGCTGAACGGAAGTATCTTATTAATTCTTATTTCCTGTACGATTTCGTCGTTCGTATCAATGGCCAGTGCCCAGAAAATTGCGGAACAGGATAACGAGGATACGGTTTCCGGCAACAGCCATGAGGTAGAAAATATTTTGCTGGCCGTAAATTATGAAGCAACGGTAGAACGGATGGTGAACCTGGGAATTTTAATTAAGGCGCACTCCAATACGGAAAATATGTACGCCCTGAACATCATTAATGAAGACAAAAATGAATCTTCGGTAAAAAATGCCGAAAAACTTTTACACACCGCTACCGACGCCGCCG
>JAKOOG010000177.1 GCA_022701545.1 Weeksellaceae bacterium
GACTGTTTTTTGGCATTAAAGCGGTGCAAAACCATTCAGCAATCCACACCCTAGCACATCATCCTGATCACTGAATGCAGTTGCGGAAAGTTTGCAGGGATATTTGAGATATCCCATACATTTAGTAATCAACATTCAAATAAAATTCATCTAAAAATAATTTTCAGCTCGTATAAATTTCGTAAATTCCACAATATAAATGAGATACAGTATTATAAATAAATATAAAACATTCTCTAGTCTTAAACCAAAAACTAAATTATCATGAAAAAACTCTCAATTTTTGCATTCCTACGCACCGTAGCCGTTTTTTGCCATGCTCAAAAATCACCAGTATTTATTGACCAATGTACATTTTTGAACCTTAAAAAATACAGCGTAATGTCAACCACTGTGATTGATAGTGCTGGTGCTGAAGGAAGAGCTGTGCTTAGATTTAAAATTCTTGATCTTACAGATCAGCATGTGAAAAATTATGATGCCTACTTAGATAATTCAGGTTACGTGGGCCTATCCAAAAGGACCTACTTTCCGACCTCACTACGTAGTTTATCCATCATGACCGTTCCTTTTAAAATTAGGAAAAGAAATAACAACGGAGCTGTTACTGCTAAAGCAGACATAAAGAATGTTGGTCTACTTTTGCCCTTATACGTATATGACTACAAAAGATATTGGATAGATAATACGACAAGCAACCATAAGTTATCAATTGGCTTAGTGATCGCTCCGATGGCTGAAGACCTAAATAATGCCAATACTAATAATTATTTTCTTGATTCGGGGAAAAAGGAATACACCGCAGTCATGCTATCAACCTCGATTGCAGTAACCTACACCTATAAAACCATAACTTTTGCTGTAATTCCGGCAGGTTTCGATTTTGGATTGGACACAGCAGGGAAAAATTGGGTCAATAATGGCAATTATTGGTTCGGATTTGGAATTGGTATAGATACTAAACTTTTCGGATTCTAATTTTAGCATAACCTCTGCAAAACAATTAGAAATACGTGGTGTGTACTATAAAAGCATAGAAAAAGATGATTCCTGCTATTGCCGGAACCATCTTTTTTAAAACATGAGCCGCAATACCATTCAATTTGTTGTCCTTCACATAACCTTGGCACTACAAACAGATTGCGGGCTGTTGTTTGTGGACAACGGAATGTCCCTTTTATATCTATTTACCACTTCGTATCTATCTTCTCAACTAAATTTTATTATGATTTAGTTCAATCCACCTTTTAATACCAACGTGAGTACGAATGTTTGACGGCACCTGATTTCTGATAATCCTTTCCAAATTATTATATGAAACAACCGAAATATTTTTCCACTCCCATTTTTTGGCCAGCGCATTGATAAAATATAGCATTTCGTAACCTTCTGATCGGTTAAGCATTGAAGCTTCCTGTTTAAAGATAAAGTTAGGATCCTCATGGTCTGCCACTGCAGTCAATTTATAATCTTTGTAAACCATTTGTTCTCTTGTGTAAGTCATGACTTAATTTTTTGAAAAGTTAGTAAACCACGGAGAATATACATTACGGTTTTCCGTATTGTCAATTAAAATATTTTATTATTACAGTTTTCAAGTATCTATTGCACTAACGAAGATTTTCTGCAACATTGTTATAAAAATTAATGTAAATTATGTCCTGCAAAATATATCTCATGGAAAAATTTCAATCCTATGTCGCCATCTCAGCGGCTGTATTAACTCCACTGCTAGCATTGGTAACCATAACATCTCATATTCTAAATTATAGATTGGCCCGTAGAAAAAGAAATGATGATCTTTTTAACAGGAGGTATGAGTTTCTCTTGCAATTTGAAAAATTATGGAGATCTACCGGTAGCGAAAAAAATGGTGCTACGCGAATGATGTTAGAATGGGACGATTTAGCACCGTACATTGATGAAGCGCAATACCTTTTCGGAAATGATTGTAAAGCATTTAAAAACTTATGAAAATAAGAGTTGTCATGATAGGTTGACCTGGGTACCAGATCTACAGTTAAGAAAACCATTTACTAAATATTTAAAATTAAAAAAATGGTAGGTGAAGAAAAAGATGATTCCTGCAGTTGCCGGAACCATCTTTTTCAAAAAATAAGGCGCAAGACAATTCAATCTGTTTGCCCAGGCAGCTCCAAAGCTATAAACAGATTGAATACTCTTGCAAGCTGGTAGGGCAGGTTCATTTGTAGAACCTGTTATTTTAAACTTTTTTACTATTAATTATCATAAGTATAACAGGAAGTAATTCTTAATTTTCCTTCAGCTTCAATCATATCACAATTATTAAAAGTTGATATAAGAATCTGATTGGAAAATATAATTCTTAACCTATACCCAATATCAGTAGGTGGGACCATTTCTTTTACTTCAATAGGCAGCTTATGCTTTATGCACATTGCGAATTGAGATGCAAGGTAGCTCGATGTAATTGAATCCAATCTATGCAGATAAGTCTTCTCTTCAATAGAAAGGAGAAAATTATCTGTAATGAATCCTTTAAAGTCATCGATAATAACATCTGCTAACAGTTCCCTATCTGGCGTATGTAGTTTGTAAAGTTGTTTAAGCTTCGTTGCTAATCCATCCGGACTTAGCGGTAATAGTGCCATAATTTGTTTTTATTATGTTAAATCCCTACTTATAGGCTATGCAAGGATAATAATTTGTAAATTTATACACACTAATAACTCACACGGATGTGTGTAATAAATAATAACATCATGAAAACCAGCGCCAATTCCGGCTCTGAAGAGCTGACAATCTTACATCGAGGTACCGACATAACTTTTAATGTTGAACTTGAAGTGCTGTACTTTTATCGTGTTGCTCATCTAATTTATCTTGTTGCTCTAGACGGTTCTGAATATCCTTTAAGGCAGAGCCTAAATGGAATCAAGACAAGATTGGGAACAAATTTTCTGCAAATTAACCGATCTGTAATTTTTAATTTCAATTTTGTAGAAACCTACAGGCCTGGTATAAAGAGGGATACCTTAGAACTTACTTTTAGAAAAAGTATTCAGCGGATCATTTCCGGTAAAATAAAAAATCTTTTCACAGTAACCCGTGAACATTTAGGCCTGATTAGGGACCGGTTAGATTCTGAAATACAGGGAAACTGAAGACTTGGACGATAATTCGCGTGCAAAGCCAAAATAATAATTCCCTATTTATGGATGTTTGTGCTGTGCTGTTATGCTATGACACGTGCACTACTTTACAACTGCTTGACTGCGATTAAATTATTGGTTTACATTTGACCTGCCCCTTGATCAAGGCTAAGTGTCTGGGATAAGTAGATATATTTCGTCTAATCCTATTGAAATCTATTAAAATCGAGATTTTTTACGAAAGATACAGCAATCACTGCTGGAGAAAATGGAATCCAATAAGGGAGGTAAGAACACTGTAAATAATCAACGGGAATATTGGGTAGCCCATAACTTTGGTTATGCCTCATGACCTGAAAGGCAATATAAGCCATCGAATTTTTAACATTGACGTATCTAAACTTTAAACCCCAATCAACAATGAAAACACTAAAAACAGCCATTGCAGCATTGCTTATCGCTGGTGGCACCATCGCCGCATTTGCTTTTACAAACACAGATGCTACAAAAGACAATAATAAAAAAGCAGACCTGTATTGGTTTGATGCAAATAACAATTACCTGGGACACGGGAATGCCTCCATTACAGGATGTCCTGATACAGGCTCACAGATTTGCGCCAGAGGATACAATGAAATGAATCAGGACGATGAACCGGTTGGTGAAGTTCAGCAAACAGTAAGAAAGCCATAGTATCATGTTAAGCCGTCTACTAAGTAGACGGCTTAAATTTTTTTGCTAACGATTTTCAAGAACAATTACTTCGCGATCCCGCTTTTCCAGAGATATTTGAAGATCGAACTTTTTAAGTTCTTCATTCATTGATTTTAAATCATCTGGCTTCCAAATAAATTCAAAACTCCAGTTTCCCTTGGAAAGGTTTTCAAAATATATTGGCTTTATTGGATATTGTTGAAATGTCTCTTGTAAGGTCCTTGGAAAGAATTTATTTACTATTACTTTTTTATTAGCGACTAAAGACTTATTTTGAAACTCACTCCGTTTATCAGGACGCAACGGAGTAAGATACCTGCTATCTGTTCCAATGGGTCTGATTATATAGCATTCTAACTCTCTTTCTTCTCTGTGGCTTTTCAAGTTAAAAGCCTGATCAAGCTGACTAACCATGTACTTAGAAACATTCGCCTTATCAATATTTAAGCAAATCACATCAAAACAAAATATATTGCTAAAATTTTTGAAATCAGGCTCATTAGATAATGATGTAGTATCATTTCGGATCAGATCGGTATGCCAGTTAAAATCTTCTGGTAAACCGCAAGTATAAGCTATAGCATAGAGTTCGGCAAACCACATATTTCTCAAGTTGAATCTTATGGTCTTACTTACCGTGTCTACCTCCCAACCACTGCCGCTGGAAAAATCAGGGCGATAGCGGCTTAAATAAGAATAATTTAAAATTTTGTTCCTATCGCGGCCGTAAAGGTAACTAATCAATGGTTCTTCACCTCTGGCCATTAGGTAATCCATATTATCGATCTTTTCTTTGAAATTTATTTTTTCACCACGGATGAATTTTTCTACATTTTTCCGGTTGGTAGAATCGCCGACCGTAATGGCTACCACTGTCCTGTTTTTATCAATCCAGATTTGGTGTGGGAAAAGTCTTGCTGGAAAAAGCGAGAGCAAGGTGGAATCAGAGACCACTTGCGTAAATTTTAAATTTTCAAGCTTTCGCACTTCAGCAAATGTCTTTATTGCTTTTTCCTTTGGCTGGAAGGTGGATAGCAGAACGTTTAGTTTTCCTTTATATTCTTTTTGAAGTGAATCCAATTTGGGCATTGCATCAATACAGAAACCGCATTCGGCAAACCACATGTCAATAATAAGCGGTTTATCCATAAATTCATATAGATCAGCAACACCTTTTTTATAATTCAATAATTCTTTTAGGAA
>JAKOOG010000183.1 GCA_022701545.1 Weeksellaceae bacterium
TTCCGTTTTCTTACTGCAGTCCTCACTCAGGCAGTTTTTGGTATAGATGTAATTTTCCGAAGAGGAAAGGCCTGTTGTCTGCGCGTAGGAGTATCCGGTGGCAGACAGCAGGATCAATATATTTAAAATTCTTTTCATAGGTTTTGTATCAGGTTGTGAAGATTCGGTGATAAGCGCTCGGCACAGGGATGCCCTTAATTTACAGAAACGGCCTGTCCATTGCTTTTCTACCTTATCCACCTGTTAGTTTTTATAGTTATACAGATTCTCTTTAACGACTTTGCCATTGCTGTCCTTTACAGTTCTCAGCCTTCCCACGGCATCATATTCATAGGTCATCTTGATCCCGTTGGCCGTAACGGAATGTGTTATTCCGATCAGAGGATCATATGCCGAAACGGAAACCGGATATTGTTTCAGGATAGCATCCAGCCTCAGGTTTTCCAGAGCGGCAAGCAAGGCCCCTTCATTGGCGGGATCGTCCGCATCGGCATCAGATGCTGCAACTGCAGAAGCAACAACCGGAAGCGATGAGATATCGCTGTACTTTGCTCCTGTGATCCGGGCAATAGGTAACGTTTTATGGTATCCCCAGATGGTCGTTACCGCCAACCCTGCCTTATCCGTACTCTGCACCAGGTTTCCTTTGTCATCGTAGATATCGAAGGTGATCTGTCTTTCATATACCTGATTGAGATCTGAAGTTTCTGCAGAGCTGGGATAAAAATGGGCCGGATCAGCATAGTTTATTTTCGATCCGGAAACAGCGGCACCGTTATTTTTAACAACGGTCTGCAGGGGCACCGAAATGATATTGGCATTAATGAGCCGGGTATCCGACAGGTCCTGGGCATATTTTACCGAGGTCTCCTGTACGTCTCCGTCCGGCGTCGTTACTTTTGAGCTGATCTGCTGAAAATTATCCGGGCTGCAGAATGACTCATTAACCGTGGTATAGTCCGATTGCCCTCTTTTTACCGTTGTGGTTTCCTTTATGTATTTTACCCATGACGGCGTAGAGAAAAACAGGCCGGCCGTATTTTTTTCAGTACCCGGTATATCCTGGAACTCATACTCATATTCTACATTTTCCAACAGTTGATTCTGGGCGTTATAGGTCTTTTTTTTCTTTAAAATCCCATTGGAGGTTAAGTTGAAATATTTGCTATAAAACGGATCGGCAGTGTCCATATAATCATCCGGCGTATTAAAATAGTAATCGGTGTATCCGTTATTCTGGGTTCCCGACACTTCCTTTTCCCGGACGTTCCTGTATACTACGGTTCCTTCAAAACCGTTGAAAGTGATGTTGTTCTGATCATAAAAAAGGAATCCCGAGCCTGAAAGGGCATCTGTAAATGAAGCATAGTCATATATTCTTTCCTTCTGTACCGTATTGAGATGATCACGATAGGTAATTTTCCTGATCCTTGCCCCTACCCGTACGGGCGCCGAATTCTTATACGGTTTGGGAATCGATTTCAGCTGATACGCTATAAAGCTCCCTTTTCCTCCCCAACTATTGATTTTAAGGGTATAGGTTCCCGGATACAGCTGAAAATATTTGGAAAGCTCAGAGTTGCAGGAAGCATTCTCAACGGTCATATTCTGGTTGAGGGAATTCTGCACCGAATACGAAAAAGTATACGGTACACCATGCACATCGGCAAGCTGGTAATCGGCATCGTTTTCATTAAGTGCTTTGGATACCTGAACCGGATATTTTATATTGGGTAATCCGTTGACCGTAAAGCTGTAGCTTCTCGTGATATTGGTATCAAAGTCAATAGCGGCAGGATCATAATACTGAATTAAAGGTTCGGTCAGCGTATTCGAATTGGTGTAGTCGTCGCCGCTTCTGTCGGAATAGATTTCATTGGACTCAAAATCGTATACTACAGAGCCGCCCGTAGGAAAAGTAATGCTGTATAGAAGGCCCAGCATTTCCTTCTGGGGACTTACAAAAGGATTATCCGGCGGACAGATATAATTTCCGTAGAAATTTCCATCCGTAAAATATCCGTATGGGGTACTGGAGCCATCGGTATTATACCCGAATTTTGTGCTTTCGACAACAGCACCGTTTTTATCCGTTTTCCGCAATTCCTGAAGCGCATTTTTAAATCCACCGGTTACATCAATATCCAGCGTGTTGAAATCTGCCACATATGTAGCCACACTTCCCTTTATAAACCGGTAACCCGATATTACCGAACCTGAATGGTCCTGTAATGAAATCCCGGTGAGGGTATAGAATTCATTATTCTGATCGTTATTGTTGTCCAGAAACGCATCATAAGAATATTCAAACTTAATTTTTCCTTTAGCCGTACTTATCGTACTTAGTTTGCACAGCTTATATTTCATGTTCGAAGATGAGGAACTGATATTCCTGGTTTTTATATCATAGGTATAGGTTACCAGCGGATGATTGCTGGCATCCCTTACTTCAGTCACCACATATGAGGTGCGCTGATGCTTATACCCGTTTTCTACGAAATGGTTGACGTTATAATTATCGAACAGGTACTGAAACCCTTTATCATCGGTTATTTTAAAAGAATTAACGATCAGCTTTGTGCTGTTCAGATCTCTTGTAAAATCAATCTTTACTTTTTCGCCGGTAAAAAGGTGTACTTTGAGATTATTGGTAAGGGAATCCTTATAGATCTGAAACTTTCCGCTGTGACCGGGGATACTATAGTAAAAGCAGTCTGCTTTTTTCTTGGTCAATAGGTCTATCTCCGTGAATTCATTGCTTCTTGAAAAGGACTCTTTGGTAATAACGGCACCTTTAAAAATACTCCAGCCCAACCCCACCTCACTGGCGGGTACCGTCGCTTTTGCGTTGTAGGGATGGTAGGAAAGTGATAAAGAAACCGGAAAATCGGCGGCTGTTGTTTCCAATTGATATAGGGGTATGTTGATCGCCGGAATACCTGTCGCAGGTGAAACACTGGAATTTACATAATTCTGCAGAGAAGAGCTTGTAGGCTCAGGAGCGACATTTGCCTGAGCATTCTGGGCTTTGCTGAAAATACTGCCCAGCAGCATTAAAAGCAATCTTAAAATATTTTTCATGTTTTTATTTTTTAATCAGTTTCGCACTCGCCGTTTT
>JAKOOG010000214.1 GCA_022701545.1 Weeksellaceae bacterium
CTAAAAAACCGGCGGTCTGAAAACCGGTTTTGAGAACAGAAAAGAATACGCCACTTCATAAAGGAAGCCGGAATCTAAAAAGATCGGTTTCTGGGTGGCGGTGATGCCGGCAATTTCAGGAAGGACATAGAAATCCAGCAGTTTCTGGCCTGAATTTTTTAATTTACCGGAAGGAAAGGTATCGGTGTCAGCGGTTTTTGCCAATTCTTTGCTGAGATAACACTTTCCGTTGCAATGAAGGTCAGGCTTATTCTTATTGATGCATAAAGCCTGCGAGATGTAATCATAATTTACAGCATATTCCACCAGTGGGATCAGAGGCCTGAATACCACGAAAAAAGTGAGGAATATGCTGCAAATAAAGTTCATCGATTATTTCTTGCTAACCGCTTCTTCATACCTTCTGCTGATTTCTTTCCAGTTGGTCACATTCCAGATGGCGGTCAGGTAATCGGCTCTTTTGTTTTGGTATTTCAGGTAATAGGCATGTTCCCAGACATCAATCCCGAAGATGGGTGTTCCTTTTTCCTCCACGACGTCCATTAAAGGATTGTCCTGGTTGGGCGTTGAAGAAACAAAGAGTTTCCCGTTCTTATCCACGGACAGCCAGGCCCATCCGGATCCGAAACGGTCTGCTCCTGCTTTCGCCATTTTTTCTTTAAAGGCATCCATGCTTCCGAAAGCATCATTGATGGCTTTTGCCAGCTTCGCAGACGGCTGTGTGTTTTTTACCGGCGTCAGAACCGTCCAGAACAACTCGTGGTTGTAATGGCCTCCTGCATTATTTCTTACGGCAGCCGGCAGCTTTGATGCATTCGACATAATTTCAAACAGGGTCTGCTTTTCCTGCGGCGTTCCGGCAATGGCCTTATTCAGGTTGGCCACGTAAGCTGCTGCGTGTTTGGAATAATGGATTTCCATGGTTTTGGCATCGATGTTTCCTTCCAATGCATCATACGCATACGGCAAAGGCGACTGCTTAAACTGGGCAAACGCAAACTGCGCCGCGAAAACTGCACTTAAAGCAGCTACTTTCATAATCTTCATAACGTTCTGTTTTTTGTGGTTTGTATTTATTTTTGCTGGAAGATGGGTGATGGAAGCCGGAAGTTTACAATTCACTGTAAAATTTCCAATTTCTCTCCATCTTCTCGCCTATTTATCTTAGAAAATTTAATATTTCTTGACGGTTAATCTCAAAGCTGAATGTTAAACTGAATTAACTTCCAGCATTCTGCTTCCTGCATTCTACTTCAACAGCTTCCTGATATCCTCCATCAGCATTTCCCGGTCAGGATGGTATTTCCCGGTGAGCTTCGGCGTTTTTCCTTCCGGATCCTCGTAATTTAACCCAGAGTAATACAGGATCGGCATATTTTCTTTATTGTAGCGGCAGCGGATATTTCCTTCTTTGTCCACGAGCGCAATCATTCCGCTATGGTTCAGGCTCTCGCTTTCATCTTCTTTGTCCCCTACATAAATATTGAACTGATCCGCCAGTTTTCCGATATAATCCCTGTCACCGGTAAGAAAATGCCAGTTCGGAGATTTTACGCCTATTCTTTGGGCATGCTCTTTCAGCAATTCCGGAGTATCATTTTCCGGATCAATGCTGATGGAAACAATCCCGAAATCAGGATCGTTGATTTCATCTTCAATGGCTCTCATATTGGTATTCATTACGGGGCAGATCGTAGGGCACCTGCTGAAGAAAAATTCCACCAGGTATACTTTGCCAAGCATTTCCTTATGGGTGATCTTCTTGTTATTCTGATCCGTAAGCTGAAAATCCGGAACCTTCATTACGGTGTACAGGTTCTTTTTAAAATAACCCATTCCGATACCGATTCCCAGAAAAAGCAGTGCCATTACTGCCAGAGGAATGATGATCCTGCTTTTTGACTGGCCTGGCTTTTTATTTCTGGACATATTTCTCCGGATTTTTTTTAAATTCATCTTTGCAGTACACACTGCAAAAACCGTACGTTTTATTTTTGTATACCGCCGTATCTTTCATATCCGGTTCGGTCGGCATATGGCAGATCGGGTCTGTTGCGTTGGCAAATTTTACTGCTTTTGCATTTGATTTTGTGGCAGGAGCCGCTTTTTTATGCTTAACTTTAGGGGTTTCCTGGGCACATGCCATCAAGGAAACCGCCAGGAATGACGTTAAAATAAGTTTTGATTTCATTTTTATTTAAATTGAAATTAATACCAGCGAAGGAAAAACAATTGAATTTGAACTAAATTTAATCCGGCCAGGCAGATCGACACTACACGTGACAATCTCTCAGATAAAGATTTCTTATTTGCTGATGTATCGACCTCAGCGATAAAGCCATGTCTGAACTGACAGCAACATTAAATTCAGTTAAAAATTATTTAAGCCAAAGGAGGATGGAATATCCTGGAAAAATATTCCGAAGTATGAAAATCAGCGTTCCCGGAGGTCATCTTTTTATTCCTGATCTCAAACCGGGTACTTCCTGAAAAAGAAAAGATTTCATGGGAAAGGAATACATCCAGCCCGGCAAGCTTTATATTCTGGCCGTTGTTCGACTGCCTCTCCGTTTTTGAAAGTTCTTTTTCCAAATAGCATTTCCCTTTGCAGGTAGATTGCGGAACATTTCTGTTTTCGCAAAGATTTTTCACGATGTACTCATAATTGACAGCATAGCTGATCAACGGCAAAACCGGACGAACCGCAATGGTAAAAATAATGAATATGGAAATGAAAAACTTCAAACGATCATTTTTGTTCCACAAATATACCACTGAAATTTGTTTTATAGGCAATTATGATGAAAGTCATTTCCGGGATGTCATAATTACAGGTATCTGAATGCAAAAAATCAAACTACCAACATAAGATTCAGATAAGAGTTTTAACACATCAGTCACATGAGATTCAGATTCCTGCTTCGTGTGTATTTCAGATCACAGAAGAGAAAAAATCGAAGATTTTTTTTGGTATTGCGTCAATACCGCCCGGTGGCTGAGCGGGGCCGAAGCCACCTCATCAGTATACATTTAAACATAAAAATTTACCACAAAATACCATTATCCTGCATAATAAAGTTTAATACTATATGTTTGATAAGCGCACAGAAGCTTTAAAAATTTTCGATTTTTAATCTCTGTGTTCTAAAAATGTTTTCAGGCTATTCAGACTTTCTCTGTAACTCATGTATTAAAAATATGCGCAATCATCAGTAGAAATCTGTGCCGATGTATGGTCAAATAAATTTGGGCTAAAGCCGGATGGAAAGCATTCTCTTTTAAACGGGCTAAAGCCCGTTCCTTTTGATTATACTAAAGTTCATTCGTAAAGATTCGTGAAAATCCGTACAATCCGTGGAAGATTATAAGCAAACTTCCAGCATCCTGCTTCCAGCTTTCTAAAACTTCATCCGCTGGATTCTTACCGCATTCAGAATGGCAAGCAGGGCGACCCCGACATCCGCGAAAACGGCTTCCCACATCGTAGCCAGCCCTCCGGCTCCGAGAATAAGCACGACGGCTTTCACTACAAATGCTAATATAATATTCTGCCAAACAATTCTTTTGGTCTGCTTCCCGATGTTGATGGCCATCGGAATTTTGCCGGGCCTGTCGTCCTGGATCACGACATCGGCGGTTTCGATCGTAGCATCGCTTCCAAGCCCGCCCATGGCAATGCCTACATCGCTCAGGGCAACCACCGGGGCATCGTTTACGCCGTCTCCTACAAAAGCAACAGTCTGCTTTTGGGCCTTGAGCTCTTTTACCTTGTTCACCTTATCTTCAGGAAGCAGATCGCCATATGCCTTTTGAATTCCCAAAACACCGGCAACATGCTGCACCACGGAAGACTTATCGCCACTCAGCATTGTGGCCGTCACGCCCAGGGATTGCAACTGACTAATAGCCTTTTTCGCATCCGGTTTTACCTCATCGGCAATGGTGAGATAGCCTGCGAATTTTTTATCATATGCTATGGCAATAACCGTATACACCATGCTTTCCGGATTGAAGTCATAACGGATGCCGGATGCATCCATCAGCCTGAAATTTCCGACCAGCAGTTCTTTTCCGTCAACGGTCGCTTTAAGGCCCTGTCCCGCCACTTCCTCTACATTTTCCAGTTGTATGGAATGGTCAATTTCTCCGGCGTATTCATGAATGGCCGTAGCAACCGGATGTGAGCTGTTGCTTTCCAAAACGTTCACCATCTTCAGCAGTCCATCTTTGTCAACCCCATCGTTGAAATTCACTTCCTGTACCTTAAAAACCCCTTCCGTCATCGTTCCGGTTTTGTCCATCACGACCTGCTGAACCGTTGCCAGCACATCCAGGAAATTACTTCCTTTGAACAGAATCCCGTTCCGGCTTCCCGCCCCGATTCCCCCGAAATAACCCAGCGGAATGGAGATCACCAGAGCACACGGACAGGAAATCACCAGAAAGACCAAGGCACGGTACAGCCAGTCCCGGAATTCATAATGGTCAACAAAAAGATAGGGCAACAAGGTAATGCCGATGGCGAGAAATACGACAATCGGCGTGTAGATTTTGGCAAACTTCCGGATAAACAGTTCGGTCGGTGCTTTCTGTGCAGTGGCATTCTGTACCATTTCCAGGATCCGGCTCAGCTTGCTGTCTTTATAAGCGGCTGTCACCTTTACCTGGCTCACGGTATTCAGATTGATCATTCCGGCCAGGACAACGGCTCCTTTTGTTTTGGTGTCAGGCTTACTTTCGCCGGTAAGTGCCGCCGTATTGAAGGAAGCGGTTTCTGAAAGCAGTTCGCCGTCCAGCCCGAGCTTCTCCCCGGATTTCAGCTGAATAACATCGCCGATGCTTACCTTTTCAGCTTTTACCGTCTGTGGCTTGCCGTCCCGGATAACCGTTACTTCATCAGGACGCTGATCCAGCAAAGTTTTGATATTGGTTTTTGCCCTGGTTACCGCCATAGCCTGGAATACCTCTCCTACTGAATAGAACAGCATGACTGCAACTCCTTCCGGATATTCACCGATAGCAAAAGCACCGACAGTGGCAATTCCCATCAGGAAAAACTCGGAGAAAACATCTCCGTTTTTGATGCTTTCAAAAGCTTCTTTCAATACAGGCCATCCTACCGGGATATACGCAACAAGATACCAACACAGCCGGATCCAGCCGGCAAACCAGCCCGGCTTTACCACATGATCCAATAGAATTCCTCCCAACAAAATGGCAAAAGATACAATGGCCGGAATAAACATCTGAAATGCAGACTTGCCTTCCGTATCGTGAGAATGACCGTGGTCATGGTCATGGCCTTCATGATCGTGGCTGTATTCTTTTTTCGGTTTTGTGCTGCAGCATTCTTCCATAACGGTAATTTTTAATCAAAGATAACGGTAAAGCAAATGCAATGCTATTGCAAACTCTCCAGGCAGTGTTCACAGATTCCTTTGGCAAAAAGCCTGATCTCATCAATCCTGAAATTCGTATTCAGGGTTTCCGGAAAAGAGATTTCTTCTTTACAGGTCGTCTGCTTACAGATTTTACAGTAGAAATGGAGGTGACGGTCTTTGTGCGTATTCTCGTTGCAGCCGTCATGGCAGAGCTTGTATTTCGTGGTGGTATTTTCCTGGATGCTGTGGACAATCCCTTTTTCCTCAAATGTTTTCAGGGTACGGTAAATTGTCGTACGGTCCGCATTTTCAAAATGGTTTTCCACTTCAGATAAAGACAGGGCAGCCTCCTGGGAACTCAGGAAATCATACACCAGGATTCTCATGCTCGTTGGCTTGGTATTTTTATCGATTAATCTGCTTTCGGTATCTTTTTTCATATTCCTTTTTTTAATGTTCATGTTCTCCCGAATTGGTCAGTTTTGCATTGATGAAGAAGGCCCCCTTTACGGCAATTTGCGCATCAGCAGGAATTTCTTTTACAGGCGTTACCGCCGTGTAGCCCATATCGGATGAACCTTTTACTACCTCCACTTTCTCAAAGGTAAAGCTTTCCGCTTTTGTTTCAACGGGTTTTCCAGCTCCTTTTTCGTGACTTTCGTAGGCTTCAGACTTTTTACCGGTCCGTACGAATACATAGAATTTTCCGTCGGCTTCCACAATGGCTTCATCGGGAATAGCCGGGGTTACCGATTTATTGAGGCTTACGATTCCGGTAATGTTCATTCCGTCGATCAGTCCGGTTTTGTTGCCGGTGACATTGGCATGGACGGAAATGGTTTTGCTGTCATTTTCAAAGGAGGAGCCAATGCTGTAAATTTCCGCATCGTATTCCGTTTCCGGGTTGTTGGTTAATTTAAAATGGACCACCTGCCCTGCTCTCATCTTCGGCAGGTCCTTTTCAAACACCTGCAGATCGAG
This sequence comes from Weeksellaceae bacterium, assembly GCA_022701545.1. Classification (GTDB taxonomy): domain Bacteria; phylum Bacteroidota; class Bacteroidia; order Flavobacteriales; family Weeksellaceae; genus Chryseobacterium. The sequence goes on from JAKOOG010000214.1 coordinate 6,363, forward strand.
GTGAATGGAGTTGTTATCGATAATTTCTGCAACCGGTGACGAGACATCCACATAACTTCCGATCTGTGAAGCAATGCTGCTGACCGTTCCGCTGATCGGTGCCGTAATGACCAGGCCGGATCTCATGTTACCGTTGTTTACTGAGCCCGGACTGATACCCATCATCTGAAGCTGCCGTAAAAGCGATGCTTTTTTGGTGCGCAGGGTTTTCAGTTCCGCATCGGCACTCTGCAGGTTTTTCCGGGCTCCGGCATCATTGTCGAAAAGTTCCCGCTGCCGGCGGTATTCCTGTTCGGCATAAGTAATTCTGCTGTTGGTAGTTAAATAGTCTTCCTGCAGCCTGATGAATTCCGGATTGGCAATGGTGGCGATCACCTGCCCTTTCTTCACGGAGCTTCCGACCTGGATGTTCAGGGTTCGGATGATTCCCCCATAGAGGGAAGTTACCGTGGCTTTGTTGTTGTTTGGGACCCTCAGCTGGCCGTTGGCTTTTATGGTTGAGGTCAGTTCCTTCATTTCGACACTGCCTAAAGTGATGCCGACCGCTTTCATCTGTTCTTCCGTTAATGAAGCGATGGTTTGCGGTGTTTCCTGATGGTGTTCTTCAGGCTGTTCCGTTTTATCTTCACTTTCTGCTGATTGTTTTTTACCGCAGCTGAAAACAAAAACAGCTGAAAATAAAAGCAGTATGATGTTGTATCTTGGTTTCATATTATTTGTTGATGATTGAATGAATGAGAATTACCGATTGATTTACCTGCTGAATAGATTCCAGGTATTTCAGCTGGATATCGGTAGCGGTCTTTAAGGCGAACAGGTATTCTACGTAGGAAATTTCGCCTGTTTTGTAGCCCAGCTGCGCTGCTTTCACAATTTTTTCAGCATTCGGGACCGCCTGTTTTACGTAGTAATCGTATTGCAGAATATCCTGTTCATACTGGTTCCATGCATTTTTAAGCTGTATGAAAAGCTGTTTTTCCTGAAACCCCGCATTGGTCTCTGCTGCCTGTTTCTGATATTCCAGGGACTGTATCCTTGCTTTTGTAGCTCCGAAAGTAAGCGGGATGGCAATGCCTAGGGTCACAGCGTGAAACCGGTCTCCCGAATTATAAAACCGCTCCTGCCCGTTTCTGGTATGAAAACCGGTCAGCGATTGGTTGGTGTATCCGATACTGAATTCCGGAAGGCCCTGTGATTTTTCAACCTTTTTATTTTTCTCCGCAATTTCCATCTCCTGATAAAAGGATTTTACGACAGGGTTATTTTTAACTGCTGTACTGTCCAATACATTTACCGCTTTGAGAGGTTCATAATTTTCGTTAAGCGGAACCTCAACGTTTTCAGACGTATTTAAAAGGATCTGTAAACTGTTATAGGCATTCTTAAGATAGACTTCATTCTGTTTCAGCAAAAGGCCAATCTCCCCTTTCTGGGTTTCCGCGGTACTGATTTCAATTTTCTTTATGTCTCCTGCTTTAAATCTTACCGTGGCAATTCTGATGAAATCCTGGTACAGGCTGTCCAGGCTTTTCAGTTTTAATTGATTATACTGCAGATATTCGATCTGATAATAATAGGTCCGTACCTGCTTCATCAGTTCATTCAATGTAATTTCTTTTTCGATCTGACGACTTCTGACCGTTTCATTGATCAATTCTTTCCTTGCCTTAAACAATGTGGGGAAAGGAATGTTCTGTGAGACGGAAAACGACTGATCGAATTTCGGGCTGTTGTATTGTCCCAGCTGGGCATCGAAATTAAGCTTCGGAAGTTCTTTCACCGTTCCTTTTAAAGCTTCTGCCGATTGTATGCTTAAATTCTTTGATTGTATATTTAAATGACTGCCGGCGGCCAGGTCCATCGCCTGATCGATTGAAAGTGTTCGGATCTGCGCATGCATCAACTGTCCGGACAACAAAAATGCCAGGATAAAGACTGCTGTTACCGGTTTAGCTTTAAATTTATTCCATGAAATTCCCTTATTGAAAATAAGATACAGCATCGGCAGTACAAACAGGGTAAGGAAAGTCGCTGTTATTAGGCCGCCGATCACCACAGTGGCCAACGGTTTCTGAACTTCCGCCCCGGCACCCGTTGAAATAGCCATCGGTAAAAAGCCCAGGGAAGCAACGGTGGCTGTCATCAGAACCGGTCTCAGTCTGGTCTTTGTTCCTTCAAATACCCTTTTCAGGATATCTTTTTCGCCTTCTTTTTCCAATTCGTTAAAAGTTCCGATCAGTACAATCCCGTTAAGCACAGCCACGCCGAACAGGGCAATAAAGCCGATCCCCGCACTGATGCTGAACGGCATATCCCTGATGACCAGGGCAAATACTCCTCCAATGGCACTCATCGGAATAGCAGTGAAAATCAAAGCAGCCTGTTTAAAAGAGCGGAACGTAAAGTACAGCAGCATGAAGATCAGCAGCAGGGAAACCGGAACGGCAATCATCAGTCTTTTGCTGGCCGCCTGCAAATTTTCAAACTGCCCGCCGTAGGTGAAATAGTAACCTGGAGGCAATTTCACATGATCCAGTTTTGCCTGAATATCTTTCACCACACTTTCCACATCCCGGTCTTTGATATTAAAGCCGATAACGATCCTCCGTTTCCCTTCTTCCCGACTGATCTGCGCGGGACCTAACTTATAGCCGATATTCGCAATCTGGGAAAGCGGGATCTGGGCTCCTGAAGAGGTAGAAATCATGAGATTGCCAACATCATCAATATTCGTCCGGTGGAGGCTGTCGAGACGGACGACGAGATCAAAACGCCTTTCGTTTTCAAATACCTGCCCGGCACTTTTCCCGGCGAAAGCAGTGCTTACGGCATTGTTGACGTCTTCGATATTCAGTCCGTAATTGGCCATCCGGATCCGGTCGTATTCCACGTTGATCTGCGGAAGCCCGCTGATGCGCTCGACCTGCGGAGCCGTCGCTCCCTTTACGGTCCGGATCGTTTTTCCAACTTTTTCCGCATACACGGACAAGGAATCCAGATTCTCCCCGAAAATTTTCACCGCCACATCCTGGCGAACCCCGGTCATCAGTTCGTTGAACCGCATCTGGATCGGCTGGTTCTTTTCAAAAAACACGCCGGGAACCACTTCCAGTTTTTTAATTATCTCATCGGCTAATTCTTCGTATGACCTACGGGATTTCCATTCTTTCCGGGGTTTCAGAACAACAATGAGGTCCGAGGCTTCGGGCGGCATCGGATCTGTGGGAACTTCTGCGGAACCTGTTTTCCCGATCACCATTTTTACCTCATCAAACTGTCTGATGATTCGTGAAGCCTGCATGGACGTTTCAATGCTCTGGCTCAATGAGCTTCCCTGCGGCAGTATGCAGTGAAAGGCATAATCGCCTTCCTGCAGCTGGGGAATAAACTCCCCACCCATACTTTTAAAAATAAACAGCGTAACAATAAAAACAGCCACCGTTGCAGAAACCATGATATACTTAAATTTTACCGCTTTCCGCAACAACGGCTGATACATCTGCTGAAGCCTGTTCATCATTTTGTCTGAAAAAGTTTCTTTTTGGGTTAACTTTTTAGATAAAAACAAAGCGCTCACCATCGGAATATAGGTGAGTGATAAAATCAACGCTCCCAAGATGGCGAAGCCCACGGTTTTGGCCATCGGCGTAAACATTTTTCCTTCCACGCCCACCAGCGTAAGAATGGGAATGTATACAATCAGGATAATGATTTCCCCAAAAGCCGCGCTCTTCCTGATTTTTGAGGCAGAGAGAAAAACTTCCTCATCCATTTCGGCCTGGGAGAGTTTCTGCGTAGCGTTTCTCAACCCCAAATGATGAAGGGTCGCTTCGACGATAATCACGGCTCCGTCGACAATCAACCCGAAATCGATGGCTCCGAGGCTCATCAGATTGGCACTCACTCCGAAAACATTCATCATTCCCAATGCAAACAACAAGGAAAGCGGGATAGCAGATGCCACAATGAGCCCAGCTCTCAAATTGCCGAGAAAAACAACCAGAACGAAGATAACAATTAAAGCGCCTTCGATAAGATTTTGCTCGACGGTCTTCATGGCTCTTCCTACCAGATCAGTCCTGTCCAGGAACGGTTCGATCACCACATCTTCGGGGAGCGATTTCCGGATTACCGCAATTCTGGCTTTGATGTTATTGACGACTTCATGGCTGTTGGCACCTTTCAGCATCATAACCACACCTCCTACGGCATCTATCTTTCCGTTGTAAGTCATGGCTCCGTAGCGTACGGCACTTCCGAGCCGGACTTCGGCTACATCTTTAACGAAGATCGGGACACTTCCCGTTTCATTTTTAACGGCAATATTCTTTATATCTTCCAAGGAAGTAACGATACCGATTCCACGGATAAAGTAAGCATTCGGTTTTTTATCGATGTAGGCACCGCCGGTGTTTTGATTATTTTTCCCGAGTGCCGTAAAAATATCGGTGATGCTTATGCCCATGGCTTTCAACCGGTCGGGATCTATGGCGACTTCGTACTGCTTCAGCTGTCCTCCGAAACTGTTGATTTCCGCCACTCCCGGTGTTCCGTTCAGTTGCCTTCTGACGATCCAGTCCTGCATTGTACGGAGCTCCTTGGGATCATATTTGGTCTCGCTTCCTTTTTTCGGATGGAGAATGTATTGGTAGACTTCTCCCAGTCCCGTGCTAACCGGTGCCAGCTCAGGCGTTCCGGCTCCTTTGGGGATTTCTTCCGCCGCTTCTTTCAGTTTTTCATTAATCAGCTGACGGGCAAAATAAATGTCCACATTTTCTTTAAAAACGACCGTTACTACCGAGAGTCCGAACCTTGAAATGCTTCTCGTTTCTTCGATATCCGGGATGTTGGCTATACTCTGCTCAATGGGAAAAGTGACGAGCTGTTCGACTTCCTGCCCGGCCAAAGCAGGGCAAGAGGTAATGATCTGTACCTGATTATTGGTGATATCCGGCACAGCGTCAATGGGCAACCTGGAAGCACTCCAAATGCCCCAGATCATCAGAAGCAAAGTCATGAGCCCGATGACAATTTTGTTTCTGATGCTGAATTTTATGATGTTATCTAACACAAATTAAGATTTTTAATTCGTGACTGTCTTTCCTTTTACAGTAAAACGCCTTGCAGTGGGTATTTTAAAAACCGCCAACCGAGATACGGCATAATACCGAAGAAAGACAATCGTGGATTTTTGAATATGTTTATAGACTGCCATTTTGAAACGGCAGAGGCAAAAATAGCCTGCAGTACCCTGCAACGGAATTGCAAAGTTTCAGGAATTTAAAAATCAGAATTAAATCTTAGGCGGCTGCCAGATATGATCGTATACCTGATACGCAAAATCGTTTTTACGGAAAAAGATTTTTTTTGAAAAGTAAGACGGCATCTTCGCCGGAGCTTCCAGCAGCGTATTTATTTTAAAAGCAGCTACCGTAATCTGGCAGCAGTTGCAGGTACATAAAGGCGAACAGATATCTCCTTTATCTTTAGAATGAGAACCATCCGCTACCAAAGAGAGCGGTGCCTGCGCAGAACCGGATTGCTTACGCAGATCTTCACACGGCATCAGTGACAATGCCATGAAATAGAATGCAAGTAGAAATCTTAAAAGGTTCATCTGTCCAAAGATAGAGATTTTGAATGAGACCATCGGCGGTAAAATGGTATAAATTTTCCTGCTGTTCTTTAAAGTGTTATGAAAAACCTTTAATTTTATAGAATGAAAATTTTAATCATCAACGGCCCTAATCTCAATTTGCTGGGAACCCGGGAGCCCGAAATCTACGGAACTGTTTCCATGGAAGACTACCTGGATAAATTACGATCCGAATTTCCTGCATTGGAACTGGAGTATTATCAGTCGAATATTGAGGGGGAAATGATCAATTGTCTTCAGAAGAGTGAATTCGATGCGCTGGTGATCAATCCCGGTGCTTATACCCATTATTCGTATGCGATTGCGGATTGTTTGAAGAATATTCAAAAACCAAAGGTTGAGGTTCATATCAGCAACATTTATAAAAGAGAAGAATTTCGGCAGAAATCGGTGACTGCAGCCCATACGGATGCGGTGTTGTCGGGGTTTGGAATGGAAGGTTACCGGTTGGCTTTACTCAGCCTGGCTGGTGTCTGATTATACGATCGGATTTATATTTGATACGATTTTTATATTCCTTTCTACTTTCAAGAAAATTGAACGCCTTACAGAATAGAGAAATTTTAATTCATCAATTTCGGACTAAAATTTCTATAGAAAATATTTGTACAAACAAAATCCTCATCGTTTTGATGAGGATTTTATTTTAGTTTATGGTTTGTTGCTGTAACTGCGGACCTGAAGGAATCAATTTTTTTCCCTCTTCACTGTTGCAATACTGCTCAAAGTTTTTGATATATTTTGCAGCAAGATCTCTTGCTTTTTCTTCCCAATCACCGGCATTGCTGTATGTATCTCTCGGATCCAGGATTCCTTCGGAAACATTCGGCAATTCGGTCGGGATCTCAAGGTTCATAATCGGGATCCTTGTTTTCGGAGCATTTTCGATGGAACCGTCGATGATGGAATCGATAATGGCTCTCGTATCTTTCAGAGAGATTCTTTTTCCGGTACCGTTCCAGCCGGTATTTACCAGATAGGCTTTTGCACCATGCTCTTTCATTTTCCCGATCAGGGTTTTCGAATACATGGTCGGGTGCAATGTAAGGAATGCTTCTCCGAACGCCGGTGAGAAAGACGGCTGAGGTTCTGTGATTCCCCTTTCCGTTCCGGCTAATTTTGAAGTATACCCGCAAAGGAAGTGGTATTGTGCCTGATCTTCGTCCAGTATGGAAACCGGAGGCAATACGCCGAAAGCATCAGCTGAAAGATAAACGATTTTTTTTGCGTGTCCCGCTTTTGAAGGCAAAACGATTTTATTGATATGGTAAATCGGATAAGAAACCCGTGTGTTTTCGGTGATAGATCCGTCGGTATAATCGGCAATGCCGTTGTTTACCACAACATTTTCAAGGAGTGCATCTCTTTTGATCGCCCTGAAAATATCCGGCTCTTTCTCTGCAGAGAGATCGATTACTTTGGCATAGCATCCTCCTTCGTAATTGAAAACGCCGTTGTTGTCCCAGCCATGCTCATCGTCACCGATCAGGTATCTTTTTGGATCGGCAGACAAGGTAGTTTTCCCGGTTCCGGAGAGGCCGAAGAAAAGGGCAACGTCTCCTTCTTCACCTACATTGGCCGAACAGTGCATAGAAGCCATGCCTTTTAACGGAAGATAATAGTTCATCATCGCGAACATTCCTTTCTTCATTTCGCCGCCGTACCAGGTACCGCCGATGATCTGAAGTTTTTCGGTGAGGTTGAACATCACGAAGTTTTCGGAATTCAGTTCCTGCTCTTCCCAGTCCGGATTGGTCGTTTTGGAACCGTTAATGACTGTGAAATCGGGCTCGCCGAAGTTTTCCAGCTCGTAATGGGAAGGACGGATGAACATATTCGTAACGAAGTGGGCCTGCCACGCCACTTCAACGATAAACCGTACCTTTAACCTCGTATCGGCATTGGTTCCGCAGAATGAATCAACAACATAGATTTTTTTAGCATCAGAAAGCTGGTTCAGCACTAATTCTTTACAAGAGCTGAAAATTTCGGGCGTTGTCGGCAGGTTTACTTTGCCGTCCCAGAAAATGGTTTCTCTTGTAACATCATCCTGAACTATGTACCTGTCTTTAGGTGAACGACCTGTGAAAATTCCTGTTTTTACTGATACGGCACCAGATTCCGTAAGCTCAGCTTTTTCAAAGCCCTGATTTTCAGGACAAACTTCAGCCTGATACAATTCCTCGTACGACGGATTGTAAACGACTTCATAGTTTCCTTTAATCCCTAATTTTTCTAAATCCCGGATGATTTTAGCGTTTTTCATTTTACTTATATTTCTATTTCTTTTTTGGAGTCTAACAAAATTAATATTAATTAATTGTTAAAAGTGGTTTAAATATAATGATATAAGTCAGAATGACAAATAAAAAAACAAGTTTGTAAAAAACTATAAATCAATAAACTAAATCAGAATAGTCGAAAATTGCAGTAAAACCTTTTCCCCAAAAATAGTCCCTAAAGCCGTCAAATTTTGAGCTCATTACAAAATCTCCTCCCCATGCGCCCAGACTTTTGACAAAAACCGGGCAGTCTTTGAAATACAGCTCTTTAACTGTGGGAATTTCAAGAAAATCCGATATTTTTTGCTCATGAATTAACATTAACCGCGAAAAATTTTCCAATTCATCACATAGTAAAATATTTCTTGTAAGATCCGAAAATTCATCCACGTGTTTCTGGGACTTATTTTTTGAACGATAGAAACTGATTCCTTCCCGGCTGTCCTGCTTCTGATTCAGATGAATAAATAGCAGCTCATTTTTGAAAGGTGGATCGAAATTTACCTTCTCATATTTAATTTCCGGAACGCTTTGGTACAGAACTGCCGATTTCTCTTTGGCTACCGCAATATCATATCCGCTTCCTCCAAGGCTTATCTTATTTAAATAGAAAGGATCTATCTCTGCCCATTCTGCAAGATTGTTCATTAATGTTGAACTGCTGCCCAGGCCATAGTCTGCCGGAAACTGAAGATTGGTTTTGAGATGGTAAGTAGAATTATGTTTAAATTTGATCGAGGAAAGCGCCTGAACATTTTTTAAGGTTTTTAAAATAAATTCCGCGCTTGATGGGATATTGGTTTCCAAAACCTGCCAGCTTTGGTAGCTGATGACTGCTTTCAGCCATAGCCTGCCCTGATGAAAGGCTTCCCAGACAACTAAAGATTGCTCATCCTGCTTTTCCTCAAAAGAAAACTCTTGTCCCAGCCGTGTAGGTACGGCCAAGACAAGAGCTCCATCCATGGCGAAATATTCTGAAGTAAGCATCAGCTTTCCCGGTGAAAATATCTCGCCCATGATTTTTTAATTATTTTTTAGACGGCAGAAGCCATATCTACGGAAGCATCAATTTTCTTGATAAGTCCCTGCAATGTTTTTCCCGGTCCTACTTCTACAAATTTGGTAGCCCCGTCTTTAATCATATTCTGTACCGACTGTGTCCATTTTACCGGTCCCGTCAACTGAGCAATCAGGTTTTTCTTGATTTCATCCGGATCGGAAACTGCCGTTGTGGTAATATTCTGATATACCGGGATCATCGCTTTTCTGAATTTGGTCTGCTCGATGGCCGCCGCCAGCCTTTCCTGTGCAGGCTGCATCAAAGGAGAGTGGAACGCCCCGTTGACCGGCAATAGCAAAGCTCTTTTGGCACCCGCCTCTTTTAATTTTGTACAGGCTTCTTCTACGGCAGATGTTTCCCCTGAAATTACCAGCTGTCCCGGACAGTTGTAATTGGCCGGTACTACAATCCCGCTGATCTGCGCACATATTTCTTCAACTTTAGCATCTTCCAATCCTAAAATTGCAGCCATAGAACTCGGATTGGCATCGCAGGCCGCCTGCATGGCTTTTGCCCTTTCGGAAACGAGCTTCAGCCCGTCGTCAAAAGACAGAACGCCGTTGGCTACCAATGCCGAAAATTCCCCTAAAGAATGTCCTGCCACCATTTCAGCGCCTAAGCCGTTTACGGCTTTCAGCGCAGCAACGGAGTGTATAAAAATTGAAGGTTGGGTAACCTCGGTTTTTTTAAGGTCTTCATCCGTTCCGCTGAACATGATCGAAAGGATATCAAACCCTAAAATTTCATTGGCCGATTCCATCATATCCTTAATGTCTTTTCTGGAATCATACAACTCCTTTCCCATTCCTACGAACTGAGAACCCTGCCCTGGAAATACAAGTGCTTTCATGTATTAATTTAAAATATTATGCAAATATAAATATAATGTTAAAAATATTCTTTAAAAGCGATTCAAATCGTTGTTTTATGGAATTAATCTGATCACCCGGTAGCCTGTGTTTACGTAGGCCCCGTTTGCTTTGGCTTTTACAAACTCAAATTTTGTTGCCAGCTGGGTCTGAACTTTATTCATTTGCCGGAAAATCTCCCCTTTTTTGTTTTCTCTGGTCAGCATATCATTAACGATATCGAACCCGACGATGGCAAATTTAGGAGGCGTCTTGCAGTATTTGTTTTTATAGGCGGCAAGAATTTCTTTCTCGAAACTCCCTTCGGTATTGATTTTCCTATCCATAAGATATACCAAATGAGCCTGGCTGAGATCATCTACTTTTTTCTCAAAGACAGGAGCATAATACATGCTGAATGCTTTTACGGCCTGTACTTCTTTGGATAAAGCAATTACACGGTTGGCAAAGGCTTCAGCAACGGCATCGGTATCGTTTGCAAGAATCGCAATGACCGGAGCCGACTGGCCTGTCATCATATTTTTATCCAGCTGAATATCTGCCGGAGTATTGATGATGGTGATATTCGGATTTTTCAACGTTTTTTCAAGGCCAGCCTTGATGTAGTTGGCATTTTCCTTTTTGGCATCGGCAACGATGTATATTTTCTGATCGGAGAACGTTGATTTTACTTCATCCACGATTTTATCGGCATAGGTCTGATCATTGGTCTCCACAATGATCAAATTGCTGTAATTGTATAATTCCGGGGAATTGGCAAACGGTGCCACAATCGGGATTTTCTGATTTTTTGTAAAGTCTAAAACATCCACCACGTTCGATTTGAAGAACGGGCCGATGATCAGGTCTGTATTATTAGGATTTATCTGGGTGAGCGAATTCTTAAATGAAGCTTCATTTCCTGAATCTACGATCTTAATATCCAGTTTCTGCCCGTTGGCGGCGTTTCTTTCAATGGCAAGCTTTGCCCCTGTAAGGAAATCCAATGCCATAGTGCGGTACTGGGTTTCTCCTGTGCTGTATCCGAAAGGCAGCATCATGACCACGCTTAATGCATCACCGCTTTTCTTTACATAAGCCGGATCCAGCTTTTTTATTTTTAAAACCATTCCGGATTTCAATCCTCTGGAAAGTTCCGGATTCAGGGCTATCAGTTCATCAATGGTAATTCCGAACTTGTTGACAATTGAGAAAACGGTATCTCCCTGCTGAACGGTATAGGTTACGTAATCATCAGCGTCGGCAGTAATTGTAGCAGATGATGATCTTTCGTTTTCTGTATCGACTTTTGTTTTTGGATTGGTATTTTCTTCAAAGACATCAGCTCCGGAAGTCTTGTTTCCTGCTTTCTTTATTTTGATTGCTTCGCCCGGTTTCAATCCGCTTTCTTCCAGTCCCGGATTTAAGGCAAACAGTTCTTCTTTGGAAATGTTGAACTGTTTCGAGATCCTGTAATAATTGTCTTTCGGCTGAACAACATATTCGCCTTCCGAAGCAGTGACGGCTGGTGTTTCAGCAATGGTTTCCACAGATTTCGCCGGTGTTGAAACGGTAACGGCCGTATTCTGCTGAGTGCCACCGTATTTCTTTATACTTTCAAGAGGCAGCGTTACTTCATCGCCGATTTTCATATGGGAATCCAGCTCAGGATTCAGCTTTCGAAGATCGGTTTCAGAAATCCTGTATTGCTTTGTAATTCCGTAGATGGTCTGTTTCGGCTGAAGAATAATCTTTCCGGTCTGTGCGTTGCCTGCCGGCCTTGAAGAACCTGTAGTTTTTGGAGAAGCCGCCGCTGATTTATCATTTTTAACGGTTAAAACGTCGCCTAATGCCAGCTTTCCGTCTTTCACTGCCGGATTCATCTTCAACAGCTCATCTACCGTAAGTCCGTATCTTTTGGCAATGTTGTACGGGGTATCTCCCTTTACAACGGTATGCGATCTTTGGGCAGAAACCGCCAGAACCATACATAAACTGGATAGTATAAAAAACCTCTTTATCATATTCGGTGATTATATCTGCAAAAATACTTCTTTAAAATTAAATGGCAACTATTATTAGTTTGGACTCCTCAATTTGCATCTCTTCTAAACAAGTTTCGAGCCATGAATAGCCGTGATCTGCAAAGAAAACGCTGAAATTAAAGACCCTTTCCTGCCAGTTTCCGGAAGGATGCACTTCCAAAAATAAATTCTCGAGTCTTTCCAGCAATTCATGTCTTTTTATTTTTTCTGCATGCAAAAGACGCTTTTTCATTCTTTTAAAAGATTTCAGCTGTCTGATTTCTTCAGCCTTCACCATATTTCCGAAAGACTTTTCGGTAGTTTCTGCAATAGCTTTTAATTCTGAAAACTGGTTGGTCAATGTATTTTCCTTTTGCTCCAACACTTCCAGAATGGCATTATTCTCCAATATTTTATTGTTGGTAACCGCCGTGAAATTCCGGAAAAAGTCTTCGATCTTCAGGTTTAATTTATCAATTTTCCCTAACGTCTTTTCCTTTAAAAACAACATGGAGTTCCGGGGGATCAGAATAGGAAACGGAATATTGATTTTTGAAAAATAATCTTTCAGTTCCAGCCAGTACATGATTTCGGCATTCCCTCCAATATATGCCAGGTTCGGCAAAACGGTTTCCTGGTACACCGGACGCATCAACGCATTCGGACTGAATCTGTCAGGGTGACTGTTCAGTTCATTAATAATTTCTTCTTCCGTAAAAGAAATGTTTTTATCTACAACGATGTATTTTTTACCATCGAAATCAATCCGGTCCCTTGTATCCGAAAGGTAGAATAAATTAATTTCGCGCGGATTGACCTGAACTTTTCCGTATTTCTCCGTCAGGAAATCTACTTTATCCTTCGCGTTTTTATACAGACTCAAATTCAGGAGTTCGTCTTTAAAGGTTTCTTTGATCTGTTCTTTCAGTTCTTTTGAATCTCCGTCCAGGATCAGCAATCCGAATTCCGAAAATAACCTGTTAACTAAGATTCTGATGGCTTCCGTTAGCGTATTCCCGGGTTTATACGCTTCTTTCAGCATTAAGATCAGCTCGGTTCCGAAAACGTAGTCTTTAAATTCCTTTTCGAATTCAGAAATAAAGAAGGTATCGTTGGTGGTAATTCGTCCGACTGCCCCACCTGATTTTTCGTTGATTTCATAAAAGCCCGACTCCGTTTTAAAATGGTTGATCTCCGCAAAATCATGATCTTCAGAGGCCATCCAATAGATGGGGACAAAATTAAAATCCGGGAAGTTCTGTTTTAAATAAGAGCAGGTTTTAATCGTCTGTAAAATTTTATAGACAAAAAAAACAGGTCCGGAAAAAAGGTTGAGCTGATGGCCGGTTGTGATGGTAAATGTATCCTGCCGTCTGAGATTGTTTAAGTTCTCGCTCTGCCTGGCCGAAAGTTGAAGATGAGCAAGCTGATTTTCTATCGTGCCTGCCAGAATATTTCTTTGATCTGCCGTGAAAGAATTCTGCTTTTTATGAATTTGCTTTTTAAAATGATCCAGGGAAAAAGTGTTTTCTTCAAACCCGTCGATATTATGATTCAAAAAATCCTTTACCAACTGAGGAATGCTCTCTATATCCTGAAAAGATATTTTATTAATCGTTTTCAACGCTGTTTATATTTTAGTTGAACAAATACCATACAATTCCAAGATTCAGCCTGAAATCGTAAACAGGGTAACTTGGAAACGCATAAGCTTTGTTATGTGAAAGGAAGGTCCCGACCTGCTGCCCTTCGATAAAGAAGAACATTTTTTTAACCTTCATATTAAAGTAGATATCGGCAATCGGCTGCCCTCCGATCGAAAATGAATTGGCATCCGGCAGAATATATTCGTTCAGGATTGGGAAATATTCTCTTGAAGCAAATTTCGAGAAATAATACACTTTGATCCCCGTCTGAATTTCTGCTGCCTTTTTAAATGCTTTGGTCTGATAAAAGAAATTGGCGCGGCCAATAAAGCCGGGCAGCGGCAAAAGGTCTTTATTGGTTAAAACATTCTGGAACTGCAGCCTTGTATTCAGATGAAAATCGCCATAGCTGAATGTAGCATCGCCTCCGATCTGCGAAATGTTCACCGGGCTTGCACTCTGCTGCGGCATGGCATTGGAGTCGAAATAGGTGTAATTATCGATTCTGTAATAACTGGCAAACAATTCTGTCTTAAACCACTTCAATCCCAGACTTCCTCCAATTTCCGAAACCGTCTGATTCTGGGCATTCTGCAGGTAATAGTTGTAATTGTTATAGATCGAAGTGTTCAGTATATAATTGAATGACGGGTAAGCGCTTTGGAAATTAACTTTGGCATTAACAAAATAATCTTTTACCGGTTCGAATTTCAGATTATTGGTGGTTTTCAGATAGGTTCCAAACTGGCTTCCGTTTGAAAATTCCAGGAATGAATTCAGCTGAATCTTGTCAAAGAGCCTGATCTGAAGATTTCCAACGGCTCCAAGGCGGCTTTCTTTAATTTCAGCAGGAATTTGAAGCAATGGCAAATTGATTGCATCGGTCCCGAATTTCAACATCTGATACCGCACGCCTGCGTCAAGTTTAAATTTCTCATTATCCCAGACCAGACTTACCGTATTGCTTAAATTATCCGAGTATTTTTTTGAACTGAGCGGGCCGTCAGCCACCAGCTGCTGTGGAGCATCATACCAAAAAGCTTCCGGGGAGTTTTGGCTGTAGTAATATTTATTTCCCTGATGGGATATGGTATGCCTTATTTTAAAAGGGATCTTTTCAGAATTGAATGGCGCAAACTGATGCGTCAGATAATATCTTCTGTAAGAAAACTGGGAACTGGATGCAGCGAGGTTCACCTGCATGTTCTGCCGGTTCCTGGAATTGCTGTCACCCTGCTGGAAAAGGCTGTCTACGGCAATCCCTCCGTTTTCCTGGTTGTTGACATTCTGGTGGAGATAATGTGCAAACAATTCATAATTCCCCTTTTTAGAAACATAATGGCCTGTAAATAAGGTATTGTTATTAGAGGCCAGAGCGTTTCTGTACATTCCCTGGGAACGCAATCCGCTGTACTCCAAAGAAAAATTGAATCGCTTTCCGATGTTCTGGGTGTACATGGATTTTAAAGCCGCTCCGTTTTTCATCGCATTGTGGTAAATGAATGTTGCGGTCGGTGTTTTGACGTCGTAATAATTAATATCGTCAACCCCGAGAATCCAATACGATTTGTTGGTCGGCAACAAAGCCAAGTTCTGCTCCGGAATCACTTCATACATCAACGGATTGAACCCTGCCCCGATGTTGGCCACCTGCGCCCTTCCGAAATTATCGCGGTTGTTATACTGAGAGAAAATATAAGTTTTGTCATAAGTCATCACCGTATCAAAAACCTTTTTCTCCGAAAACTGTTTCTGGTACAAATAATCATTAATGGTCGGCTTAAATATTTTCAAAGAGTCTTTTTTTCCTGAATCTACCACCAACGTATCTTCTTTGGGAAGCTGATTGGAATCGGTTTTGTTAACCACCTGCGCCTGAAGGGTGAGGCTGAGAAAGAATATGACTGAAAGAATGTATTTCATATATGTTACCCAAAATCTTATTTCCCATTAAACGGTCCGATTTTGTAGAGCAAAAATAAGAAATAATAGGGAATAAAAAACCCCGCATTTTTGATGCG
>JAKOOG010000225.1 GCA_022701545.1 Weeksellaceae bacterium
CCTTTGGTATTCTGCTTGGCAATATTGGTAAAATCAAACGTTCCCACCACTTCTCCATTGGCCGGGTTGATTTTTAAAATGACCGGTTTCTGCCATACGTTGGCATAAATAAATCCGTTATGGTATTCAAGTTCGTTCAGCTGATCATAAGCCTGCGAGCTTCCGGCTACAGCAATATACTTTACCAGTTTGGAAGGGTTTGCCGGATCAAGGAAATATAATAATTTGCTTCCGTCCGAAGCAATCAGGTGCTTGCCGTCATACGTCAGCCCCCAGCCTTCGCCCAATACATTCGGGTAAGGGAATTCCGACAACAGCTTCAGGGAATTTTTATCATAGATATAGCCTTTTTTGCTTTGCCATGTCAACTGGTATACTTTATCGCCGACAATGGTGCTTCCTTCGGAAAAGTCCTCCTGCGGCTGCTTTGTCGAGGCCAGAGGCGTTGTCGTCCCAAGGGTATATTTCAGGATCTGTGAAGAACCGTTCTGCCCGTCGCTTTCATAGATGGTATTGCCTTCGATCTGGAAACCCTGCACAAAGTTTTTGGGATCGTGCGGATATTCTGCAACGATTTCATAATTGATCTTCTGTTCAGGATTTTTCGCGAAAACATTAATGGTCGCGTCCTGTGTTAAGGTTTCACCGCCTTTGGTTTTAATATTAAAAGTAACGGCGTTATCGCCCAGGGTGAAGTATTTCGGATCGATGGTGAGGCTGGAAGTTTCCTTATCGCCAAAGCTGATGGAAATATTTTCCGCATCATCGGTAACCTCTTTCGGCAGCGTTAATTTATCTCCGAAATGATAGCCTTTTTCCATCATCGAGTTGTTGTAGTCGGCTAATGAATCAAGTACTTTTTTATCATCCTTGCATGAAGCCAGCATCAAAACGGCTACAAATCCTGCTAAAATATTTTTTTTCATTGATTTCTAAATAATTTCCCCAAAATTAGCAAAATTTATCCCTCCACGCTAATTTCATCAACAGGTTGACCAAATTGTAATACACCGTTGTTGAAAGGACCTACTTCTTCCCAATACTTCAATGCCCTTGTATATAACCCAACAAGATGTATTTTCGGCACATCCCGTCAAAAATTGCTGTGGAATTTTCGCCCCCCTTCAAGAGAGGGGAATTCTTATGTCACTTACAGCCAATAATTTAATCTATATTTCTGATTACATCATATAAAGATTCAAAGATTTTAAAAACTTTTGTGTGCTTTCTCAACATCAGATAATCAATTTCTTTATTCAGTAAGAATATCTTTTGTGACTTTTGCGGTTAAATCTTGAAGGCCTTTTGATAATTAAATTGATTACCCGTGAGAAAATCCGGTGATCTTGGCTTCATCGAAGTCCAGCTGCATTTCGATGGTTCTCATGACATGGTCGTCGAAAACCTTCTCCCGCTTCATCCGGTGCAGTTCGTTGCGCTGGGCCTGGATCAGCTGGCGCATTACCTCTTTGTTCTCGTTCATCGCCGTTACATAGTCTCCTGCGGAAGCCAGGCACTGCGACTTATCGGCCATCATGATCATTTCATTTTCCAGCCGGTGCTTCTGATGCTGCACCAGGCTGTTCTTTTCTGCCAGTTCGGAGAAATCGTTTTCCAGCTTTTCCAGAGCCGTTTCCTTTAATTTCCTCATCAGAATCACTTCCTGCTTTTCTTCCGGCAGCTCGCTTCCGGCATCTTGGATCTTTAACAGTTTTAAAATTGGTGCTAGTAACAGCCCCTGCCCTACTAAAGTAATCAGGATAATCACAAAGGTGACAAATAAAATAATGTTCCGGTGCGGGAATGCTTCGCCGTTCGGTAAAAATGCCGGGATCGACAGGGCCGCAGCGAGGGAAACCACGCCTCTCATCGCAGCAAAACTGATGATGAACGGCTCGCGCCAGTCGGGCCTCGGATTTTTCCGACATACTTCTTTGGACAGAAGTCTTGGAACGTACATCAGCGCATAGCTGTACAGGATCCTCGTTCCGATGATCGCTCCTCCGATAACGATGCTGTAGATAATGCCTTCCGAAAGGGTATAATCTTTCATAGCGGCTACCACAACCGGCAGCTCCAGACCGATCAGAATAAAAATAATGGTATTCATCAGGAATATGAGGACACTCCAGACATTCCCAGACTGGATACGGGAAGTATGACTCAGGTAACAGTGGGAATTGTACGACATCACCAGACCTCCGGCAACGACGGCCAGCACCCCGGAAAAGTGGAAGTGTTCTGCTCCAACATACATGATGTAGGGAACAATCAGGGTTATAATGGTATCGATATTGGAATTGGACGGAATAATTCTCAGCAAAGCACCGAAAAGCAGCCCCGCGCCAACGCCTACGGCAATTCCTCCGATGGCCATGGTGAAAAAGTCTTTAACGGCTTCCCCGAAAATAAACTGCCCGGAAATAACGGCAGCCAGGGCAAATTTAAAGACAATTAAACTCGAAGCATCATTGATGAGGCTTTCTCCTTCTAGAATCGTGGTGATTTTCTTAGGGATTTTCACATGCTTCAGGACGGAAGTTGCCGCCACGGCATCCGGCGGGGAATTTACCCCTCCCAGAAGGAAGCCCATTGCTACCGTGAGTCCCGGAATAATGGATGAGGAAAGGTAAGCCACAACAATTGAGGTGAGAAACACCAGCCCGAAAGCCATGGAGAAGATCTGTTTCCTCCATTTGTGGAAATCCTGCCAGGAAGTGAACCAGGCAGCTTCAAAAAGGATCGGCGGAAGGAAAATCAGGAAGACAAGATCGGGTTCGATTTCGATATGCGGCATCCCCGGAACAAGACTGATGATGAGTCCGGCGATCACCAGGAATATCGGATAGGCGACTTTGAGCTTCTGCCCGATCATTACGAGAATCATTACAGATAAAAGGACTGCAATTGATATGATAACATAGCTGTGAATCATTATTAATTTTTTTTAAAAATACTGAACTGTTTTTAATCATTAATAATTTTTCTTCATGGTTTTGTGTAAGAGTGGAGACGGATTGGTTTTAGGGACCTTTCCTGATTCTTAACCACCCTGTCAAAAATTCTTCGAATTTTTGACACGCTTCAGCGGAGGGAATGCTTATTTCTTAGAATAGTTCTCTGTTTATTGGCTTTAGCTAACATCGCTTTCTTTTCATGATGTTCATTTTTATTTTCGCGAAGCTCCGGCATCCAGCTCCCTTTTTCCCGCCAATTAGTTAATCTTTTGTAAACGGGATGTTGTTGTAAAATCCGACCTGGATCTGTCCGCGGTTTTTGTTTTCCTGGATCTGATTCATGTAGCCCGCTTCAATTCTCATATTTTTATTGATGACATATCCTAATGCGCCATATACCCTGTTGCGGTCGAAAACCGGGCTGTCCAAATGAAGGAAGATTTCGTTATACACCGAGGCATAGAATGTTTTAGGCAGCATTTCCCTGTTGTTGATCGGGATACTCAGATTTACATAATACCTGAACCGCATCCTGAAATCGTCCTCCATAATCCTTTCTTCCAGACGGTACCGGTGCTGAAGATTGAATCTTCCGAATTCCTGCTTGGTAATGTACTGCTGGAAGATCCGGTGTTCGATATTCTCCGTTTTTTCTCCGTTTTCGTAAGGTCTGCTTAAGATAAATACATATCCTGCTAACACATTGTTGTTGTCTTCGGTAAGATCATAACCAATCCCGGCACGGATCATCAATTGCTCGAGATCTCCGACCGCGTTGAAATTCCGGTACTGGATCTCATTATGGAGATTTAATTTTTTACTGATTTTGTTATTTCCAAAATACATGTACCATGCGCCGAGATCGCTTTTCTGTGCCTGCAAAACTATTGCGGACAGAGTAAATATTCCCAGGATCAGTTTTTTACCGGTGGCTTTCATTATTTATTATTAATATCTATCGTTCATAACAAATTTAATAATTTAAATCAATAATAGCAACCCTGTTCGTTATTCTTAATATCGGGTGTTCTGCAACAGAATTAAAAATTACAACTGACGGAAATTTCCGTCAGTTTCAATAAAGTTATATTTAAAATTTTAAATTAGTGATGCTGCTCCATTTTCGCAGGATCATCATAATTGACCATCCAGTTGATCGCGAACTGATCGGTAAACATTCCGAAATAGGCTCCCCAAAAGGTATCCGACAGCGGCATGGTTATTTTCCCTCCCGCCGAAAGCCCGTTGAACAGACGGTCTGCTTCTTCCCTGGATTCGGCATTGATGGAAATAGAAAAGTTATTTCCCATAACAAGCCGGTCGGTGTGGTCCGATGCCGAGTCACTTCCCATGAGAATGGTTTCCTGTGAAATCGGAAGGGTAACGTGCATGATTCTGTCTTTGTCTTCTTGTTTTATTTCCTGGCCTTCGGCCGGAGGCATTTCCCCGAAAGTTCCGATGTAAGGATATTCGCCGCCGAAAACCGATTTGTAGAAATCAAAA
>JAKOOG010000252.1 GCA_022701545.1 Weeksellaceae bacterium
AATGTTTTTGAAGAAATCCTGATCGAGGACATTTCAGGAAAACTGTTTGTCGATATGAGCACTGTTTCTCCCGAAGCCAGCAGCGAAATTTCGGGTGCCGTTATCATAAAAGAAGCTTCCTTCATCGATGCACCGGTAGCCGGAAGTACCAAACCTGCTGCAGACGGAACCCTGATCATTATGGCCGGCGGCAATGACCACGATATTAACAGGGCACTTCCCTATCTTGAAAAATTAGGAAAAGAGATCCGTCATCTGGGAGAAAACGGCAAAGGAATCGCGGCAAAACTTTCGGTTAATTATTTTATTTCCTGCCTGTACCAGGGGCTGGCGGAGACGATTCTTTTTTCGGACAAACTGGGGATCGACCGGAAGGATATGCTGGACATCATCAACGAAAGTGCCAGCGGAAGCGGTGCTACAAAAGTAAAGACTCCTCTTCTGATCAATGAAAATTATGCTCCTGCCTTTACGCTCGATCTGATGCTAAAAGATATTCTCCTGGCAAAAAATGCAGGCGCCGGATTCCCGCTGTCGGAAACATTGATTCAAACCTATCAGGGAGCCCATGATTCGGGATTTGGTAAGGACGATGTCATTGGAATTATCCGGTTTCTGCAAGAAAGAGGAGAAAAGTGAAAAGAATCAAGCAAAAATGCAGTTTAATTATTGGGGTTATATGAGGATTTTAAGAATTGTTTAAGGCAAACCTAAGATTAGTTTTACGGTAGGCCTGAAGCATAGCTTGATTTCATTAATCTAATTATCACAATAACTTCTGAATGAAGCAGATCAGAGAATTTTAATTAAAAACAATCGAGTATGAAAGATTTTAAAACAGCTTTCTTTTTTCTGAGGCTGCCTGCAGCCGTTTCTCTTTTGGGACACGGATTGGTCCGGTTACCAAAACTTCCCGCTTTCAGCGACTGGATGGTGAAAACGATGGAAAAGTCCGCCATTCCGGAAGCACTGATTGTTCCGTTCAGTTATTTTCTGCCCGTTGCGGAAGCGGTCATTGGCCTAATGCTGCTGATTAATTTTAAAACTAAATATGTATTGTATTCGGCACTGGCTTTAATGAGCTTGCTGATTGCGGGAAGCTGCTCCATCGAAAACTGGACGGCGATTGAAGCGCAGCTGCTGCATTGTGTTTATCTTTTCGGACTGTTTTGGTTTTATGAAAGATTTGGTGGTAAATTGAATGAAAATAGAGTGAATACTGAATAGCTAATTTGCTGCGTGTGTCGATTTTCTCTGGATGCTGCTTTATTAAATATAGTTTTATCGAAGATAAATTCGGATCAATTTACGTTTGTGCTTCGCCTGAGAAGCGCAATTCATTATTCTTTCATTTGTTATTTATATTTCCATCGCCGGATTTTCATTATGGTCGGATTTTTGAATACTAACTGTAATTAAACTCAGGCTTAATCAAAACGAATCACTTAAAATATATTTATTATGTCAACAGAAAATCTTACGAACACAGAAGCGATTAAAAAAATTAAAGAACTTTCGGAAAGTGCAAAAATCTGTATGTTCTGTACAGAACTTCAAACCCTTCCGATCAATTCCCGCCCGATGACTTTACAGGAAACGGACGATGAAGGGAATTTATGGTTCATCAGTGGCGATACAAGCAATAAAAACTTTGAGATTAAAGACGATAAAAGAGTGCAGTTGTTTTTCATGAACAACGGCGATTACCAATACCTTTCTGTTTTCGGAGATGCGACGATCTACAAAGACAAATCTACAATCGAAGATAAATGGTCGCCAATGGCCAAAGCCTGGTTTGAGGATGGAAAAGACGATCCGAATGTATCTATCATCCGTGTAGAGCCTAAAGATTCTTATTATTGGGATACCAAAGCCGGTAAACTGGTAAGCATCCTTAATTTTGTCGCCAATGCAGTTACCGGAAATACAACCGATAATTCTGACGGTGTCGAAGGAAATGCTAAAATTTAAAAATTAAGTCACTACCAAGCAAATACATCAACTATTAAATAGTGTAAGGCCGCGAAATTTTTTGCGGCCTTATTTCTTTTGTGTCAAATTCGGAACTACTGCTCTCTCACTAACAAATCAACGGTTGCCATCCTGGCATGTTTCCAAAAAAACCGTCAAGGTGATGATCACCAAATTGTGAAACGATTTAAATTATTTGATACAAATGAACCGGATCACACAAGCCTTATAAAAAAAGAAACCATACAAACGTGTATGGTTTTTTCTTAGTGTTTTTAAAAACGAGGGAACTAAGGTGTTTCAGTGTGCGGAATATCTACGGGCTTTGATTCCGGAGAACCTTTTTCACGCAGCCAAATCGGTAGGATTACCAACGATGCGACGGCGAGAAATTCACTTTGCCAGTTCTGGAATGATTCAAACCAGCATCTGGAACTCCGCTATCTATTCCTAAGCTGTTATCACCTGCTGCTTTTTAGAAATCTGCTCATTATTATAAGTTCTTCATGCTTCCGTAAAAATACAGCGAAATGCTTAGTGCAAACAAGATACCAAACGCTGAGGAAAGTGAATGTTTATGCAACTTTAATCAGATCCCTCCTTTATAAACTTGCTTCAGTGCACTTAGAATTCAGTATCACCCGGATTTATTTGCTACAAAGCTGTAACGCTGGTTATGATAACGATTGTGCCTGATCTAAAATCGCATTGATAAGATGAAAGTTTATAAAAAAACAATCCTTAATTAAGATGCTTTGGTTTTTATAAATTTTCGTTCAATCAGGCACAAGAATTTTCAGTCCTTTTTTAAAACAGGATTAACCACTGACAATCAGTCCGCCGTTGGGGTGAAGAACCTGCCCTGTAATCTGTACGGAATCCTGACTGGCTAAAAAAAGGAAACTGGAAGCCACTTCTTCGGGAGAGGCATTTCTCTCGAAAGGCGGCTTGTTCAGATCTTCTTTTTCCTCACCGAATGTGGCTTCGGTAAGCGGTGTGGCTACCGGTCCCGGTGCTACGGCATTCACACGGATTCCTTTCGGTTTTGCCTGCAGGGCCAGCGAACGGGTAAAAGAAACAATAGCCCCTTTTGTTGCCGAATAATCCAGCAATTCAGGATGTCCCTGATAGGCTGCTGCAGAAGTAGTGTTGATAATGGCACTTCCTTCTTTTAAATACGGGAAAACCGTTTTTGTAAGCAGGATCATCCCGATAATGTTGGAATCGAATGTTTTCCGGATATTCTCTTCTTCCAGATCTTCAATAGTGTTGGTGGGAAACTGTACGCCGGCATTGTTTACCAGGATGTCTATTCCACCGAGTTCAGCAATCGCTTTTTCAGCCGCTTTTTTGCAGAAGTCAGAATCACTGACATCCCCTTGCATAATAACCGATTTTCTTCCGAGTCCTTCAATTTCAGATTTTACTTTTTCCGCATCTTCTTTATTTGAATGATAAATGATGGCAATATCTGCTCCTTCTTTTGCAAAAAGAAGTGCTGCTGCTTTTCCTATTCCACTGTCTGCCCCTGTTATTAATACCGTTTTACTTTCTAGTTTCATTCTTTCCATATACATTAAAGTTATTTTCATCTGCAGACTGCTGCATTTTGCTTATCCGGTGTATCCCGAAATCAGGTGATTTGCTGATCATGAGGTAAGATTTAAATCCTTTCGGATCTTTTTGATTAAGTTTTTTAAGAACAGTTGTTTTGCCTCATCAACCGGAATTTACAATCCTGCTCTAATTTATTTCATTCAGTTTAGGAATACTAAAGAAACGAATAATTCTGGCAGACATACGATAATTCTTCAGCCTGCAGATTCATAATTTCTGAACTATTAAAAAATCATAAATGGATCTGGCAAAAGTTTCGTCTGTTCACAGATCATTTATTGTTAGTTTTGTAATTAGAGTATATCGATTTCCGGTTTATCCTATCTACTTTAAAATTAAAAGCTGATTAATTTCGCTTTTAAAACAGCCTAAAATAAATTCGGTGTAATACAACTGGGCATTTAGTGCCTGTGTTTTAGGATGTAATTCCAGTTTCTTTGTCAAAACAATTTCTCCCTTATAGGCAAAAGAAAAATAAGCGAAGATTTTGTAAGAAGAATTTCTGATCGGTGTACAGTAACCTGTAGTAGCGATCGACCAGTCGGATTCGAAGAGCTTTGCCGCATTGAGTGCCATGGTTTCAGCAATGTTTTCGGATACGCAGTCGCATTCTTCCGCTTCTTCCCGGTCTACATTCAGCAGCCTTATTTTTTCTGCCATGGTATAGGTCGTCATTCCGCCCTTGTAAAAGAGAGAGGCATTGGGCATTTGCGAAAAGGCTAACTGTAAACAGCCGGATGTAACACTTTCTACAACTGAGATCGTTTCGTCTGAAGTCATCAGTGACTGGCTGATGTATTCCAGGAGGTTTTTTTGAAATTCCATAATATTAATATTTTAAAGTGTTGGTGTATCTATTATTCTATAAGATTTTGACATTTTGAGAACTGTTTTCACAAAAATCTTGATCTTTATTGTTAAAAATTTTTTAGCCTTCAGAAATATCTTCCAGTAACAGGCAATAAGAACTGAAGTCATTTGGAGAAGGCCGCTACTGAAAACAGCCTATCAACTGTTCGATGAGGGTCCATACCCTACACCGCCTGGCTTTTTTAGTTATTTCTTTATCAAAAATCTCTCCAAGTCTGAAGTTACCGTAATTCACCGGATAAACTTCTAAAGCCCTAACAATTCCGATCCCTCTTACCCGCTCCGTAAAACACCGGATCGATGTTCATAAAGCTTACTGTTTGGATAGAAAAATGCTTTCAGATTTCTGTGCAAAAAAAAGACCATGCGACTCAAAAGTCAATATAAAATTTTGCGGTCTTTTATCTGTACGATTTTATTTCTTTCCATCGTCTTTATTGTCCGTATGGCTGTTTCTACACACAATCCTGTAAGGCTGGCCATTTGTTGCCGCGTCAAGGGGATCATAAATGAATAGGGAGCCTGCTCCTCTTGCGAACTTTTTAGGTAATCCATCAAAACCCTGAGTTTTGCAGTCGGGTTTTGGGTAGATAAATTCTGCGCCATGATCAGTTTAAAATAAAGTCTTTGGGAAAGCAGCCTGTTCATGTCCAAACAAATATCAGGATATTGCTTCAGCAGATCGAAAAAGTTGCTTTTCGGCAGTCTGAGTACTTTGCAGTTTGTTATTGCAATCGCGTTAATCGGATATAATTTATCCATAAACAGCAAAGATTCTCCTATGCTCTGGCCATCTTCGAGCAGGGTCTGTATAATTTCTTTTCCCTCATCGCTGTAGTTATTAAGCTTTACTTCACCAGTTACAATCTGGTAATAATAAGTCGCCGGATCTCCCTCACGGAAAATAATTTCAGAAGATTTATATTGTTTAACGGTTGCTCCTACCGAATGTAAGAGGTTTTCCTTGATAATCATATGGGCTGTTTTTGGTGTTACTAGTAGTTTCAGGCATCCTTAGTAAAAATAAAATTGGAAAGTAAGTAAATGATGAATGCAAATAGTAAACACTGCTATAGACCGTCGGATAATGAAATTCATCATCGAACATCTAGCATCTAATATTTAGCCTTTAAGATAAATTACCGGAATTTTAATCGTATTAATTTTGCGATTATTTCATCATACAGGATTCTCCTGATTGGAATAAAGCAGTATCATGAATTTGCCCGATAATGTGTAAGCCGGGCCTTTAATTTATCTTACTGTTCTGGCAGTATCGGAGTATTCGGTGCGACCTGGTCGGGAGCTGTTGTCTGCAGGAGAAATAGTGTCCGAAGACATCGGTGCGGCTGATGTATTATCCGTGACTTCCATTGGATCCGGCGTTTCAGCGGGAGGAGATTTCTCCTTTTTTTCACAGCTCAGCATCAGAAATGCAAGGACTGCGAATGATAATGAAATTTTCATAAAATTATATTTAAGTGGTGTGATACCCAAAGGTATATAAATAATACGCTATGTTTTTATGATTATAATCATAGAGGTTCTAAAAGTATTTTGGAGGAATATGCTAAAATAACGTGAATTCAATAGTATTCAGCTTGTTCTCAGATGATATCGACATGCTGTCACAGCCGGTTAAAATTGTCCATAAACGAATAATGAATCCATAAAAATGCTTCCAAAAGAAACTAAATACTGAAAACCTGAAAGTCTGCCAATGGCAGACTTTGGTATGTAGTAATGAAGATTTATTTCAATCGGATTAATAACTATTTGCTGTCCGGAACGAAATTTTTTCGCGCCAGCTCTTTTCTTACGCGGCTCAAGCTTTCAGGCGTAATTCCCAGATAAGACGCAATCATCCATTGCGGAACCCGCAACAGCAGATCCGGATACATGGTAATGAACTTCATATACCTTTCCTCCGCGGTTTCAGCCAGTAAAGAATTAATTCTGTCCTGCAGGCTTTTGATGTGCTTCTGCAAAAGAATATCACTCTGTTCGAGGCTGTTTGGGAATCCTTCAGTAACCCTGTTGATGAAATCGGGAGGCAGCATGAGAATTTCCGAATCTTCTACCGCTTCGATATAGTAAACGGATTTTTCGTTGAAGTAAAGGCTGCTCCGGTCGGAAATAAGCCAGCTTTCCGGTGCAAACTGGATAATGTGCTCTTTCCCGTTCTTATCGATAGAATACATTTTCAGAAGCCCTTTCTCCACAAAATAGATATACCTGCAGATCTCTCCATATTGTAAAAGGAACTGATTTTTCTGTACTTTCTTGGCTTCATATTGCAGGCTGCACATATTCACTCTTTCCAGGGGAACATTCAGAACCTTCGCTAAATAATTGTTGATATTCTTCATGACAAAATCTGGTCTGCCGAAATACTCTGGTGGGATGCGTTGCTTACGGCTTTTCCGTTTTCAACGACGATCAGCTGAGGACTTTGGTGGGTTACCCCAAGATCTTCCGCAATTTTATTGGAAAGCGGCCGGTGTGCCAGCAGATCAAGATAATACAGATCGGCCTGACCATTCAGATTTTCCGCTTCTTTTTCAAAATTCCTCAGCACCGTTTTACTGATGAAGCAGCTGGTAGAATGTTTGAAAATGGCTATTTTATGATCGAAAGAGCTTTCAATAGCTTTTTGCAGATCCTCCTCAGATTCTATTTTTTTCCAGAAAGATTTCTGCTCCGGAGCATTTTCCTTTCCGCCGAATATTTTATCAAAAAAACTCATACGTTAAACTGTTTTAAATGATGATCGAGATGTTTATACTCCAAAAAGCCCCAGTCTCTCTCTTCCATCTTCCCGAAGAGCACATGATGATCCGGCAGGCTGCCGTTTTTGAAATGAATCAGATAATCATCCAGTGTTTTCAGAAGATTTTGTTGTTCTTCATCAAAATGACATTCAAAATTAACAATAAGTTTTTGAAAAGTAGGCATGTTTCGCGGAATTCCGCTGTTGAAAAGCTGCATTTCCTTTTTGGTGGCAATTCCGATGATCTGAAACAGCCTGTTGATCTCTGGTAGCAAGAGCTTTTTCTGAGGAACCTGAAGAACACAGCTGCAATGCCTCATCATCTGGCAGACGTCCATTTTTCCCCATTTTCTTGAGGAATTTTTCTTGAGGCGGGAAATCCGTTCGGTAATTTCCTCGAAGTGGATTGGGTGATGCAGGCTTTTCTTTACCAACCTTTTTCTTTCTTTAGGTTTTCGATGTGGGCAAAATGATGATTGCAGTGCCAGGCGTACAATGCCAGGTAGCTTCTGAGGTTGTAATTTCTGTTATGTTCAGGATGATGGAAAGTCCTTTCAAAATGCCTGTTGGTCATGCTTTTCAACAACACGGTCCACCGCTGGTGGGTACCTTTCAGCATCCGCATTGCGGGTTTTACAGGCATATTCAGGCTGTCCTGCAGTTCGGCCCACTTGGCTTCATCGTAAGGCCTTACCGTAGGATTTTCTTCCGTAAGGGCCAGCTTCAGACGCATAAAGCTGTTGATGTGGCTGTCTGCAAGATGATTAACCACCTGCCGCACCGTCCAGCCGCCTTCCCGGTATTGGGTATCAAGCTGATCGTCGCTAAAATGTTCAATCAGATTTTTCAGCCTGCCCGGAAAATCCCTGATGACTTTGATGTATTCGTCCAGTTTGATGTCGCAGATATTTTCGGGTTCTTCAAACTGTCCGATCGGAAATTTCTTTTGCTCTAGGTGGCTCATTTTTAATAAGATTGTTTAGTATATTGAGTAAGATCACGGCATCCTGGTTTTTCAGATCATACAGCATTTTATTATGATCCGGATTCTTTTTCGAGAATATCATAAAGTGATGGTAGTACTATTTTAAATTCAGGTCTTCAAAAAGGATTTCGCTTTTATTAAATTAATTCTATCGCCAGCAATTTCGATGCCTGGGATGCTTAAGAATCCGTTATTTTCAAACTTTTTTTTATTATCCAGAATAGCATCGAAAAAAATAATCCCCAACGAATCGATGATGTCTGCATCCAGCTGACACTTTACCTTAGCTTTTACATACTCCACGCCTCCAGCCTGTCATATGATGTTAAATCCTAATATCCGTGCAGATCCAGCCCTTCGGTTCGCTGTAAAGGCACTTTCTTGCCCATCTTTTTCTGAATTACCCGGAAATGCTGCAATTCGTCGTCCGTTAAAATGCTGATGGCGGTTCCCTTTTCATTGGCACGGCCCGTTCTTCCGATTCGGTGAATATAGTCCAGAGGTGAACGGGGCAGTTCATAATTGATGACGCACGGCAAGGATTCAATGTGGATTCCACGGCCGATCAGATCGGTTGCCACCAGAATTTGGGCACCGTTTACTTTAAATTCTTCTAAGTTATTCCGCCGGGCACCCTGCGATTTCTGGCTGTGAATGGCCACGGCTTTGATTTTATTTTTTTTAAGCTTTTCGACCAGATTATCCGCCGATCTTGTGGAAGAAACGAATATCAGCGCTTTCTCTACTTTCTTTTCTTTGATTAAATACCGCAGAAAAGGTCCTTTGCTTTCCGGAGAAACGTGGTAAGCCAGCTGCTCGATATTGTCGAGTTCAACCTCTTCTTTCTTGATTTCGATAAGGGTGGGATTGATGGCAAGGCGCTGTTTTATTTCAGCAACCTTGTCGTTCAACGTTGCGGAAAATAAGGTGGTCTGCTTAGCCACCGGCATCAGGGCAAAAAGCCTGTTCAGCTCTTCCTCAAAACCTAACTGAAACATTTTGTCGGCCTCATCGATGATCAGGTGCTTTATTCCTGAAATGCTTAACGCATTATGGTCTATAAGGTCGAGCAGACGGCCGGGCGTCGCAATAAGAACTTCTACTCCAAATAATCCCTTCATCTGCGGATTGATGGAAACCCCGCCGTAAACTGCCATGGTGCGAATCTCACGTTTCAGGTTTTCCGTAAAAGCCCTGAACACCTCATCAATCTGAATGGCCAGTTCTCTCGTCGGGACCAATATCAAAACCTGGACATTGCGGTCTTTTTTAACCTCGGCATTCTGCAGTTTTTCCAGAACGGGCATTACAAAGCACGCGGTCTTGCCGGAACCCGTCTGCGCGATGCCCATCAGGTCTTTTCCCTGTAAAATTACCGGTACTGCCTGCTCCTGGATCGGAAAAGGTTTCAGGTAGCCCAATTTTTTTACAGAACGGATAATATTGTGTGATAATCCCAACGATTCAAATGACATAAAATACTTATTTTGGACAAAGATAAGCTATTGCCGTTTCATAAAGAAAGGGAAAGCATTTATGAATGGGATTATAATGCCGATTTGTCCGATAATTGTCCTTTGGACAATTTTTTGAGACGTAGTTTTTGTAAATTTATCGGAAATTCAAGAATTTAAATATGAAAAAAGCGTTAATAATCGTAGACGTGCAGAATGATTTTTGTGAGGGCGGAGCTTTGGCAGTTCCGGAAGCCAATGAGGTGATCCCCTACATCAATGCCCTGATGGAAGAAAACGACTACGACCAGATTGTACTGACTCAGGACTGGCATCCTGAAAATCATAAAAGTTTTGCCAGCAGCAATGGCAGAAAAGTGGGTGAAAGCATTATCCTCAACGGCGTTCCGCAATTTATGTGGCCCGACCACTGCATCCAGGGGACTTTCGGGGCAGAATTCCACAAAGACCTGAACCGGGATAAGGTAACCCATATTGTACAGAAGGGAAAAAATATAGAGATCGACAGCTACAGCGGTTTTCAGGACAACAACCATTTTATGAAAACCGGTCTCGATGACTTTTTAAAGTTCCACGACATCCAGCTGGTGGAAATTGTAGGGCTTGCAATGGATTACTGTGTGAAATTTACCTGCACCGATGCCGTAAACAGCGGTTATGTTACCTGTCTCCATTTCAATGGAACCCGTGCCGTAAACGTTAAACCCGACAACGGCAGGGATGCTATCTATGAGATGATCCAGAAAGGCGTTACGGTTTTAGGATAATAGAGAATATTTTTTATAATAAAAACGGCATTGAGAAATTTCAATGCCGTTTTTTTATTTTCGCTTAAAATTACTTCTGCTTAAAGCATTTTAAGATTGTTCACTTCCAGTTCCGTAAGGATTCTCCAGTGTCCCCTTTTGATGTTCTTCTTCGTTAATCCCGCAAACATTACCCGGTCCAGCGCTTCCACTTCATAGCCTAATCTCTGGAAGATTCTTCTGATTACCCGGTTCCATCCGATATGGATTTCGATGCCTACTTCATTTTTCGGTTTGCCTTCGATAAAGGAAATCTGATCGACTACCGCTACCCCCTCATCCAGACGGATTCCTTCGGCAATCAGCTTCAGGTCTTCATGCGATAATTTCTTATCCAAGGTTACATGATAGATTTTTTTGGCATCGAAGGAAGGATGCGTAAGCTTTTTCGTCATGTGCCCGTCATTCGTCAGTAAAATAACCCCGGTTGTGGAACGGTCTAATCTTCCTACCGGAAACAGTCGGTACGGTGAAGCATTGGCTACTAAATCCATTACGGTCTTCCTTGCCTTATCATCTTTTGTCGTGGAAATATATCCTTTCGGTTTATTTAAAAGAACGTATACAGGTTTTTCAGGGGTAATATTCTGCCCGTCGAAAACCACTTTATCCGTTTTCTCGACCTGATAGCCCATTTCGGTCACTACCTTGCCGTTTACTTCTACCAAACCTTGGGTAATCAGCTCATCAGCTTCTCTCCTGCTGCAGATTCCTGAGTTGGCGATGTATTTGTTCAGACGTACCGTATCTTTGTGTACATCTTTATCGATTTTATTCAGTCTTCTTTTCTGTACAAAAGATTTTGCTTTGTCCTGTCGATCGTCGCCGTCAGCAGAAGGCCTCTTTCCGTATTTCAGGCTGCCTCTTTCGTACTTATCCCGGGTGTCGAAACTTTTCCCGCCTCTTTTGGGAGCCGCTTTTCCAAACGTTTTTCTATTTTCCCCTTCGGTGGTAATGTAGGGTTCTTTGTCAGTTTTTGAATATTTCTTATCCATCCGGGCCTGATAACTGGTATCTTTTTTACCGGCGTCAAATCCTTCCGAACTTCTTTCAAAGGGTTTTTTTTCGAATCTTGTATCAGATCCTTTATGCCCGGAATTTCTTTCTCCTGCTTTAGGAAAAGATTTTTTAAAAGGTTTAGCACCGGAATTTCCGGATCTGGAAGCGCGAGAATCATCAGAATTATTTCTAGTTGAAGTTCTTGGTCTTTTGGGTTTTCCTGAATTATTGTCTCTGCTCATTCTAAAATATTTTTGCAAAGATAGTATATTTAACAACGAGTTAAAAATTAAGAATCATAACTTTGTCATATAGTTTCATAATAAACCCTACAGAAAATCCTGAAATGATAACAATATTAAACGATAACTTTTCCCAGCTGAACGAATTTCTCCATGAGAAGTCCTTCAGCAAAATATTTATACTGGTTGATGAAAATACGCATGAATATTGTCTTCCCGTTCTTTTAGGTAATATGGAAACGGATCTTGGTTTTGAGATCCTGGAGATTGAAGCCGGTGAGGAGATGAAGAATATCCAGACGGCCAACCAGCTGTGGGAAATTTTAACGGAAATGCAGGCAGACCGGAAAGCGCTGGTGATTAATCTGGGCGGCGGCGTGATTACGGACATGGGCGGTTTCGTGGCTGCTACCTATAAAAGAGGAATTCAGTTTATTAATATTCCCACTACCCTGCTGTCGATGTGTGATGCATCGATTGGCGGAAAAACCGGGATTGATCTTATGCATTATAAGAACATGGTCGGAACGTTTACTTTTCCGGAACGCATCTTTGTCTATCCGAAATTTCTGGAGACGCTTCCTTTCAAAGAGCTGAGAAGCGGTTTTGCGGAAATGCTGAAACACGGGCTGATTGCCGACCGGATACACTGGGAAAACCTGACCAGGATCAGCAAGCTGGATATTGAAGGCATTATCCCTCATATCGAAACCTCGATGGATATTAAAGACGATGTGGTTAAGAAAGATTTTCAGGAAAAAAACGTTCGTAAGACTCTGAATTTCGGACACACCATCGGCCATGCCGTTGAAAGCCTGTGCCTGCAACAGGGAAATCCCGTGCTGCATGGTGAAGCCGTCGCCATGGGAATCATTGCCGAAACCTATCTGGCTTATCTGGAAGGCCTGATCTCTGAAGAAGACAGCACGGCAATCATCGAAAGCATACAGAAATATTATCCGTATTTGGATATCAGCGATTTCAATGATGAAGGTATTTTTGATCTTTTGTTGAATGATAAAAAAAATGCGGACCGCCATATCAATTTTTCCCTGATCTCCGGTATCGGGACCTGTGTCTTCGATCACCAGTGCAGCCAGGAAAACATTAAAAAGGCCCTGGATTTTTACCGGGAACTCAATAATGCTTAGAAATTTTCAGATGTATTTTATACTGTAAAAACAGCCGATTTCAGTAAAATATTCAATTTAGATTATTTCTAAACAATTTTGAAAAATGAAAATTCAAAATATTGAAAATCAATTTTTTAAAAATTAAATCCGTCTGTGCCCACAGGCGGATTTTCTATGACTTTAATCATATTTTCTCTTTTTGGCAAGCAATTTGAAATATTCCTTCCGTCAATTCAAAATACAGGATTGGCAGTAGTAAATTTAAAATTAGAAAAATAGTAAAAATTAAAAAAATTAAAGTTATGAAAAAGTTAATCTTAGGAATGGCACTTGCAGCAGGTTCAATGGCATTTGCACAGAATACGACAGGGATGTCTTCATCCAGCCCGGTACAATTCGGTATTAAAGCAGGGATGAACGTATC
>JAKOOG010000108.1 GCA_022701545.1 Weeksellaceae bacterium
ACTTTTTCAATCACCATCGCGTAGCCCTGTCCGACACCGATGCAAAGGGTGCATAAGGCGTATTTTTTATTCTGTTTTTGCAACTCCATGGCGGCAGAACCAATGATTCTGGCTCCGGAAACCCCCAGCGGGTGACCGATGGCAATGGCGCCTCCGTTTGGATTTACTCTGGCATCATCGTCTGTTAAACCCAATGATCTGGTTACAGCCAAAGCCTGAGCAGCAAACGCTTCGTTCATCTCAATGACATCCATATCGTCCAGTGAAAGGTTTAGTCTTTTCAATACTTTCTGGGCAGCTTCTACCGGACCGATGCCCATGATTCTGGGCTCTACACCGGCGACGGCTGATCCTAAGATTTTAGCAATGGGCTGAAGTCCGTATTTTTTTACCGCTTCTTCACTGGCCAGAATCAATGCGGCGGCACCGTCGTTCATTCCTGAAGCGTTTCCGGCTGTTACTGTTCCGCCTTCCTTTCTGAAAGCAGGGCGAAGTTTTGCCAGACCTTCCATCGTAGAAGTCGGTTTGATGAATTCATCTTTATCGAAAACTTTAGGTTCTCCTTTTTTCTGTGGGATCTCCACGTTAACGATTTCTTCCGCCAGTCTTCCGCTTTCCTGTGCTCTGGAAGCTTTCTGCTGGGACCATAACGCAAACTGATCCTGG
Organism: Weeksellaceae bacterium; assembly: GCA_022701545.1. Lineage (GTDB taxonomy): Bacteria > Bacteroidota > Bacteroidia > Flavobacteriales > Weeksellaceae > Chryseobacterium. The sequence goes on from JAKOOG010000108.1 coordinate 667, forward strand.
TCTTCACGGCTGATCTGATGCATATCGGCTAAGTTTTCCGCCGTTTCTCCCATCGCGTCAACCCCATACATTTCTTTCATTTTCGGGTTAATGAACCGCCATCCGAAAGTGGTATCGAACATCTGGCTGTCCCGGCCGAAAGCCGTGCTCGGTTTTGACATTACGTATGGTGAGCGCGTCATGTGCTCTACGCCTCCTGCGATATAGATTTCCCCTTCTCCGGCAGCAATCGCACGGAATGCATTGGCTACCGCGGACATTCCTGAAGCACACAATCTGTTTACGGTTTCACCCCCGATTTTATACGGTAGTCCGGCCAACAGCAGGGCCATTCTCGCCACGTTCCGGTTATCTTCACCGGCCTGGTTGGCACATCCGAAGATCACGTCCTCAATTTCTTCTACCGGAACTTCCGGATTTCTTGCGATGATTTCTTTGATGACGATGGCCGCCAGATCATCAGCTCTTACTTCTGATAGGCTTCCGCTTAATTTTGAAATGGGAGTCCTGATATAGTCTATGATGTATACGTTGTTCATAATATTTCAATTTATCAATTTAGTCATGTAACAGTGTAATAATACTAGATGCCTTGTTTTTTATTTAAACTGGTACTTAATATTTTATAAATAATTTTTCCTAATGCTGTAATCTGTTGTTCCAACTTTTCATTAGATGGGATACATTGTTACATTGAACTAAAGTTCCGTTACTTTTTTCCCTATTTTGTACACAGTCCCCACAAATTTGGCAACCAGTTCATTATTCTGATTGGTAATTTTAATGTCATAGACTGCTGTTTTCCGGGTTTCATTGGCCAGAATGCTTTCGGCCCTGAAAACATCGCCTTCTTTTCCGGCTTTGGTAAAATTGATTATACAATTGAGAGCTACTGCGGCATCTCCTGAATTGTTCGATGAAAAGGCCAGTGCCGAATCGGCAAAGGCAAACGTAACACCGCCGTGTACTGTTTTCAGCCCGTTGATCATGTCTTTTTTAACGGGCATTTCGATTAAACAATAGTTTTCTCTGACTTCGATCAATTTGATATTCATCCATTGGGAAAAATGGTCCTGACCGAGCATATATTCTGCAACCTGTTTGGGTGTCATCTATTCTTATTTAAATTTTTAAATTTCAGTAAATCTTTCCAGGTATAGTCCCTGCCGTCTAAAATGAAGAACCCCAGAAATATAAAGAGGAAATAAAAGGCAAAACCAAATCCATTCAGACTTTCTTTATCCTCCCATCCGAACTTATAAGAAAGAAGCTTTATGAGAAAAAAACCGGCAGTAAAAATGATTGCGTTCACCAGGGAGCGCAGGAAATTTTTCTTAGTTAATATTCTTTCAAGCATGGATTTTCAGTTTTAGATCGAAGTATTTATTGCCGTGTAATTTCTTCGTATAATTCATCAGCCAATTGATCGTAGATGCTCATGGTTTTACCCAGAATGACCTGAGCGTTGGAAAGGCTTTCCGGATCATTATGATCAGAAGCATCCAGATCAATCCCGTCTTCCTGTGCGATTCTTTTAATTAATGCTTTATACTTTTCATTGAATTTACCCAGCAGTTCAAGTTTTTCCCGATCATCTTTGATTAAAGAGAGCTCCTGAACCAAATATTCTTTTTCAATAAGAAGCCTGGTTTCCAATTCGGCTCTGAATCTTTGTATATTCATTTTTAATGTAGCAATTTATCAATATAACAATTTACCAATGCTTCTAATTGTTACACTGCTAAATTGTTAAATTGGTACATTTATAACTTACGGAGTAATGGGCTTTGCCTATACCTTTCTTCCTGATATTCTTCATAAAGATCCTGAAGGGTTCCGGAAATTTTTGCGTATCCGATTTCTTCGCCCCAGGCCAATAATCCTTTTGGGTAGTTAACGCCTTTCTGCATGGCCAGTTCAAGGTCCTGATCAGTGGCAATGCCTAATCTTTTGGCTTCTACCGCTTCATTGATCAGCATGGAGATGATTCTCAGGAAAATCTGCCGGTAAAGGGCTTCATCTTTCTGAGGTTCAGGTTTTACCGCTCCTTCTGTATAATCATAGAATCCTTTCCCGGTTTTCCGGCCGTGAAGCTTGGCTTCGGACATCCTCTGCTGCAACAAAGACGGCTTGTATTTCGGATCGTAAAAATATTCGTTGTATACGGTTTTCGTCACCGAGAAATTCACCTCCACCCCAATGAGATCCATGAGTTCAAACGGGCCCATTTTAAAGTTTCCGATGCTTTTCATGGCATCATCCACCTGTTCTACCGTAGCGATGTTTTCTTCCACAATCCGAAGACCTTCTCCATAATATGGGCGGGCGATCCTGTTTACGATGAATCCGGGAATATCTTTGGCAATCACCGGTGTTTTCCCCCAGTCTCTCATGAGGCTGTTGATTTTTTCCGGTAATGATTTTTCAGTCAGCAAAGATGGGATTATCTCAACCAAAGGCATTAATGGTGCCGGATTGAAGAAGTGGATTCCGATAAAACGTTCGGGATGCTTCAATTCCGCACCAAGGGAAGTGATGGAAATGGATGAGGTATTGGAACCGATGATACAGCTTTCCGAAACATGGTTTTCCAGTTCCGTAAAAACTTTGGTCTTGATTTCTTTATTTTCGATGATGGCTTCAATGATGAGTTCACATTCTTTGAAGTTCTTCAGTTCCGTTGCAATGGAAATATTGGCTAAAATTTCAGTCATTTTCTCTCCTGAAATCTTTTGCTTGTCTACCAGTCTGGTCAGTGTTTTTTCCAGGCCGAGGGTAGCCGTTTCCACCTGTTGGGCATTGGCGTCATACACCCATACCCGGCATCCGTTTGTGGCGGCTACCTGTGCGATGCCTATTCCCATGGTCCCGGCACCGATGATTCCTACTTTCATATGTTGAATTTGAAAATTTGAAAATGTGTTAATTTGAAAATTATTTAAGTTTGGAAGTTGAAACAATTTTTGAAAGTATTAATATAATTTCTTTTAGCTCTGATAGCAACTTTTCATCAGGTGATTTTAAATGAGGAGACTTCAGGCATAAAAGGAGCCAGTATTCTGTTTCATCAGCTTCTTTAGCAGCAATTTTTAATTTATGAATAAAATCAGCCTTACTTTCTGCATTTTGAGCTTCTCTCACATTTGCACCAATCGAAGTTCCGGATTTGAAAATTTGATTTGCTAATGGAAATTTTTTAGATTCATATAAATTTTCAGCGAAATCAATAATTTCTAATGCAAAGTCAAAAGTTTTATTTACAATAATATTTTCTTTATCATTCCTCATTTTCAAATTCTCAAATTAATTCATTCTCAAATTAATTATCTTCCTTTATAATCAGGTTTTCTTTTCTGTAAAAAAGCATTTACGCCTTCAATGAAATCTTCCGTACCGGCAGCTTCCTGTTGCAGGTCGGCTTCCAGTTCCAGCTGTTCTTTCAGGGTGTTGTTATAAGAGTTGGCGAATGCTTTTTTCGTTAATTTAATCGCAGCCGTCGGCATATTGGCCATTTTTTCGAGAATTTCCATGGATTTGGAATTGAATTCTTCTTCCGCAAAAACCTCAGCCACCAATCCATGCGATTTTGATTCTTCAGCCGATAATTTTTTTCCGGTAAATGCTAAATAATTTGCCAATTGTCTTCCCAATAATTTCGGTAAGAAATAGGTACCTCCCGTATCAGGAATCAATCCGATATTGGAGAAAGCCTGGGAGAAATAAGCTTAGTTATTGGCCAGTACAAAATCACAGATCAGTGCCAGCATAGCTCCGGCACCTACGGCAGGACCATTAACCAAGGCTACCACAGGCTTTTTGCAGCGGGTAAGCTCTATCACCAGCGGATTGTAATAATCCGTTACAATTTTACGGATGATATCGTGATCCTGATGTTCATTACCGGTAACAAATGCATCATCGAGGTTCTGGCCTGAGCAGAAGGCCCTTCCTCTTCCGGAAATGGCCACACATCGTACGGTGGGGTCATTGCTGCATTCATGGATAAAGTCTTTCAGATCAGACAAAGAAGGCTTGGTCAGCGCATTCATTGTTTCCGGTTGGTTGAGGTAAGCAATTTTCAGCTTCCCTTCGAAATGCGTCTCAATATCAAGTTGGGTGTACATCGTTTTAATTTTTTAATTTGAAAATTAGATGATTTGAAAATGGTTAAAAACGGTTTTTAAATTTACACATTTCAAAATGAATCGATAGGCAAGACTCTGTTAATCTGAAAAAAAGATTTAAGAGAACACCTTACAATTGACACATTGCCAAATTAGCCCATTTTCAAATTGATTAGTGGCATTTAAAATAATCAAAAGGTTCCAGACAGTCCAAACACTGGTAAGAGGCTTTACAGAGCGTAGACCCGAACCGGCTGATCTGTTTTGAGTTCATCGAGCCGCAGCGCGGACATTTCTTCGGTTTCCCGAT
>JAKOOG010000227.1 GCA_022701545.1 Weeksellaceae bacterium
TTATACTTATTTTCAACCCTGGAATGTGAAATCCGGTAAAGTAAGATTTTATTTAATTTAAATTTGATCGGACTTCTGGTAAAAATCTTTATTGCTGAGGTTCGCTAAAAAATTTTATCACGAAACCGTTACACCGAAAAAATGTCCTGTAAGTGCCGTTATGCCCATGGCGATCGTTCCCCAAAAACAGATCCGCATGACCGCTGTCCCGGTTCTGGCACCGCCCGCTTTTGCTGAAACCGCTCCCAGAATCATCAGGAACATGATGGAAAAGCCATATTGGAAATAGACCATCTGCTGAACCGGGGCCAACAGCGAAATTACAAATGGCAGCAATGCCCCTAAAGCAAAAGAACCGAATGAGGCCATCGCCGCCTGTAAAGGTTGAGCCTGGGTGATTTCATTAATGCCCAATTCGTCATGTGCGTGTGCGGCCAAAGCATCATGAAGGGTAAGCTCCGTAGCGACAAGCAGCGCCGTTTCTTTACTTACTCCCCTTTTTTCATAGATTTTGGCGAGTTCCTTAAGCTCAATGTCGGGCATTTCCTCAAGCTCCCTCTTTTCTCTGAGGAGATCGGCTTTTTCTGTATCTTCCTGCGAGCTTACCGAAACGTATTCTCCGGCAGCCATCGACATGGCACCGGCGATCATTCCGGCCAGTGCGGCAAGAATGACCGTATTCCGGTCCGGCGATGCCGCAGCAACTCCGATAACAATACTGGTGGTTGAAAGCAGGCCGTCGTTGGCCCCCAATACTGCTGCACGGAGCCACCCTACTCTGTTTACATAATGTTTTTCTAAATGGTGAGGCATAAGGAATTTAAGGTTTAAGGTTCAAAGTCTGAGATTTAAAATCCAGGATTTCTACAATTGAAATGTCTGCTTAGATTTTATATTCTGACGGCTTACCAGTCTTACAGACCAATATTGAAGTTTAGGACTGGGGGAAAATTAAGCGTCACCAGAAAATAAAAGCAGCATAGTAACAAGCTGGCAGTCCATTTAAAAATTTCTGTTTTCAGAAATTTAAAACCAATCCGGCACCTGCGCTTTTCGATTGCAGTACAGGATAAACAAAAGTGAAACTTTTTGAATCTTTTTTATTTAAATGTTTATTAATGAATGGAAATAGCCAGTAAGCCAGTTCCGTACTCAGAATTCCAAAACCGGCTCCCGCTACTACATCACCTACCCAATGCTTATCGTTCAGTGTTCTGTAAATTCCGGTGAAAAGTGCGACCGGGTAGCCTGAGATGGCCAGCCAGAAATTTTGGTGCTGATATTCCCTGAAGAGGAACTGTGCTGATGAAAATGCAGTTGTGGTATGCCCGGAAGGAAACGAAAGGTGATTGGAGCCGTCCGGACGTTCCTCTTTTATCAGATGTTTCAGCGGAAGGACGATTGCTGCGGAAATCAGTTGTGAAGTTCCGTATATAATGGTACGCTCTCTAAAATTGTGCTTTCCTTTTATTCCGGCTAGGTTGTAGCCGTAGACCATTGCAGCAGGAATATATTGGGTGTAATTATCAAGGGTAATAGGTTTAGGCTGATGCTCCCCGATCTCATATTTGGTAGAATTGTTAAGATTCTTCAACGCGTCGGAAGTAAGGCTGGTAACACCGAAAGCCACAAAGACCGTCGGGACGATTAGTTTCTTATAGCTGGATTGATAAACGCTGTCGCTATACTTCAGCTCCTGAATTGCAGCAGACGAATCCGTTTTTATCTGACCAAAGATGATATTCGAAAAAATTAAGGCTGTTACAGTTAATAATTTCATAGGCTATTATTTGAACTTTAAATGTAAGAAAAAAGCAGTCGAGAATAAAAATTCATCAATTAATTTTATTTAAAGATATCCAGCTAATATTTACCGTACAGTTAACCTGATCTTGTCATGCTTAGCCGAAATACCTAAAATTTTGAATATGATCCTGATCATATTTGGAATACTTTTTGGCAGGCTTACAAAATATCATTTGCACACAAAATTAAAGATATGAAACCTGCTGATTGACGGGTCACAGCACATTCCGCAACAGGATTTCCTATTTACGTACAAACAAATTAATACTGAGGTTATCTATGAAAAAAACAGCTCATGCCGGGCAGCGCACTTTGGGAGCGCTGAAGGCACTTAATTTCTTTATGGCCGATATGCAGGCCGGTATCGGTCCTTTTTTGGGGATTTTCCTCCTTTCCAAAGGATGGCAGAGCGGCCCCATCGGTACCGTAATGTCCCTGGGCGGTGTTGCAGGCATGCTGATGACAACGCCTGCCGGTGCTGTGATTGATTCCACGAATCATAAAAGGAGATTCGTCATCATTCCCGGGATCTTCACCGTTATTGCTTCCGCTCTTATTTTATTTTCACAGAACTTCTGGGTCGTCAGCCTTTCGCAGGTCGCGACGGCCATTGCAGGAGCCGCTATCGGGCCTGCAGTTGTGGGAATCACCCTGGGTATCGTAAAACAGAAAGGGTTCAACCGGCAGAATGGACTTAACCAGGCTTTCAACCATGCCGGAAATGTGGTGGGTGCCGCGCTGTCGGGCTATCTGGGATTAAAATGGGGAATGACTGCCGTGGTTCTTCTGGCCGCTCTTTTCGGGGTTTTAACCATCTTCAGCGTATGGATGATCCCGGCTGACAGCATAGACAATAAAGCTGCCCGCGGGATGAAAACGGATGCGGAACAGGATGAAAAAGCAAGCGGGCTCGATGTGCTGCTGAAGTGCAAACCTTTGCTGATCCTTGCAGGAGCACTGGCCTGTTTCCACCTCGGCAACGGCGCACTACTGCCTCTTTACGGAATGGCCGCAGCATCCAAAATGCAGGAGAATGCCTATATGTTTGTTGCCTTAACGGTGATTATTGCCCAGCTCGTTATGATCGTTTCTTCCATCGCCGGGATGAAAATCGCCGAAAAAAAGGGGTATTGGATGATTATGCTGGTTTCCTTCCTGTCTTTACCGCTCAGAGGATTGATCGCCTCACAGATGATCAGTGAAGTTGGTTTATATCCCGTGCAGATTCTGGACGGCATCGGTGCAGGGTTGCAGAGCGTTGCCGTACCGGGACTGGTCGCCCATATCCTTAACGGAACCGGGCGGATCAACATTGGCCAGGGCACAGTGATGAGCGTTCAGGGGATCGGTGCGGCTTTAAGCCCGGCGATCGGCGGATGGATTGCCCAGCAGATGGGCTACAGTGCAGCCTTTCTTATTTTAGGCAGTATTGCCGTGATTTCCATTGCGCTGTGGATCTTCAATTCCAAAACCATGAAGAAAGAATGTGCCCCTTCCGAGGCCTGTCAATAACATTAATTATCATTTTATTTAGTACCATTCATCATGAACAGTGAGTTCTTTGTTTATTTAATTACCCTGATAACCATTGCCGGAGTAATTATCAGACCTTTTAAAATTCAGGAAGCGGTATGGGCTGTTGCCGGTGCATTGCTGCTGCTTGTTTTCGGACTGATTTCCTTGCAGGACGCCTGGACCGGGATCGGGAAAGGCCTTGATGTCTACCTTTTTCTGATCGGGATGATGACCCTTGCCGAAGCGGCGCGCAGGGAAGGCCTTTTCGACTGGCTGGCCTGCCATGCGATCAGGTTTGCAAAAGGCTCTGCTTTCAGGCTTTTTGTTCTGATCTATCTGGTGGGTCTCGTGGTAACAACTTTCATGTCTAACGATGCCACAGCCGTTGTGCTTACACCGGCTGTGGCTGTTGCCGTAAGCCGTGCCAGGGTTAAAAATACGCTGCCTTATCTTCTGATCTGTGCCTTTATCGCCAACGCCGCTTCATTTATTCTGCCGGTTTCCAATCCGGCCAATCTTGTAATCTATGGAAAGGAAATGCCTTCCCTGGCCGTATGGTTCAGCACATACCTTCTGCCCTCGCTTTGCGCCGTAGTGATTACATTTCTGATGCTGTTCCTGACGCAGAAAAAATTACTGCGCGAGCCTATTGATTCTGAAATTGAGGCCGAACCTTTACAGCCGGGCGGAAAAATGGCGATGGCAGGAATCATCGTTACAACTTTGCTTCTGCTGTCGGCTTCTGCTCTGAAATGGGATCTCGGATTGCCGACTGCGATTGCAGGAATAGGTACAGCCACCCTGGTTTTAATAGCGGGACGAAAAAATCCGGTGGAATTTGCCCGGCATATTTCATGGTCGGTGATTCCGCTGGTTGGCGGTTTGTTTATTCTGGTGGAAGCGATTCAGCAGACCGGTATTATCGATACGCTTTCACAAAGGCTTTCAGAGGAAGCGCACGGTGCTCCGGAAACCACGGCCTGGATGGCCGGCCTGGCGGTTGCTTTCGGAAGCAATCTCATCAATAATCTGCCTGCCGGACTTATTGCGGGATCTACGGTTTCAGCTGTCCACCTGCCTGAAGCGGTACGAAGTGCCATCCTGGTCGGGATCGATCTCGGTCCCAATCTTTCCATTACAGGCTCACTGGCAACCATTCTATGGCTGAAGGAACTGAGAAAAAACGGTTATGATATGAACGGATGGACGTTTTTGAAACTCGGAACCGCTGTGATGATCCCTGCTCTGATCGGAGCTTTGCTGGCTTTAAGGTTTTAGGCTGCACCGATTGATGGTGTTAACTTTAATCACGGAAGAATTTTTGGACAGCTTGAAAATATTTAATACACATCAGATTAAAATCGAAGATTTTTAACCCGTTGACTAATATAGACATCAATGAAAATTAAAGTGTTCTTTGCAGCGCAGTGGATAAAAATGTATCGAAAAACCTGTAAAATTGGGTTTTAGATTGATCAGTTGTCAACTTCCTGTATTTACTTTTTTTAACTCTACCTGAGTGAGGTTAAAGCTATGCTGCAATCCGCGGAAGGCATTAAAATTAGTGAAAGACCATCTCAGTTTTGATCAGATACTTTGCTGTCCTATTTTTTCGGAAAATTTACCTGAAGCGATGTTCATTTAAACAGCCAATAATCTAATAACGAATCAAATTGAAACAACAGAACTGTCTGTGAAAATCGGTGCAGGTCTATAGGAGGTTTCATACAAAAATGTTATTCGGTGAAAACAAATAAAAAAGCAGTGGTCTGAGAGCCACTGCTTTTTATGTGCATTTCTTATTTCTAGAATCCTAACAGCCTTAATTTAAACTGGATCGCAAAATTATCCTTGAAACTTCCGGTGTTGTAATGGCCTACCCTGTAGAAGAATCCCAGATTAAACTGGGAAGACAGGAAATTATTCCATTCCAGGCCAACTTCATTATACAGATGGTTCAGGGTTTCAAATTTAAACTGGTGGTCCTGAGGGTTTTTCATATCTCCGGTAATCCCGCGGTAGATCACATCGAAGCTTGAAACATTCTTGCCGAAACTTTTAAAATACCACGGCAGCCTGTGGGTAAGGTATACGCCCGCAAATTTATCGTTGTAGTATTTCCCTCCTTCCATGGTGGCAAATCCGAGATAAGAAGTCAGGTTGAAATTAAGACCTCCTTTTCCATTAGCCAGTCCGTTCATCGTAAAGTTTTCCCAGATCGGTGCCTCTCCTACCAAAAGTCCTCCATAAGCACGGATGCCCGTAACACCCAGTTTTGTTTTAAGGTTGTGGCTGATGAGCACATCGAACCGGCTGAAGTTGAAATCACCGTCCCATGCTTTTAATCCCTGCTCATAATTGATGTAGAACTCCGGATAATTCTGTTCGTATGTATATTTGCCTTCCGGCGTCATTATATTTTTTGAATTGGGCGAATATTTTAAAGTCAGGGTTGCTGAAGTAATATCAAAACGGCTTCCCAGATCTTTATAGCTGTAATTAAATAAAGCTTCTTCCTGTGATCTTTTCGCTGCAATGTTGAGCGTCAGGCCATTGGTGATATCATTTTGATAGCTCAGTTTAAAACCTTCGTAATTATAGAACACATTGTTGTTGATGGCAACCCCTGAATTCATAATCTGCATCCGGAAATTCCAAAGGTTTTCGGAAAACCGTCCCGCTGCGGCCACATCATTGAAATATTCAAGCCTGAAGAATGAATTTTTCTCTAAGGTAGTTTTTACATCGACACCAGCTCCGAACTTCAATTTTTTATCATAAATCCCGTAAGCGAAATAGGCATCCGGTGAAATGTACTTATTAAATCTTTCGTTAAGCTTCACTCCCAAACCAAGACGGACGTGTTCGTATTTGTTATAACCAAATACCCTTGCCAGGTCGAAATCCACCATTCCCAGGCGGAGCCTTCCTTTTAAAAGCCCGGCAAGGCCTTTTGCTTTCTGGTCCAGTTTATAGGCACTGCTCAGGCTGTCAATTTTCACATAGGTATTCTCTTCTCTTTCATCAAGCTTCTCGGTGCGGTATTCATCCAATAATTTACCGTCGGAATTTTTAACGTCGATGGTATAGCCCTTAAAATCTTTAGCCTCTTCTTCAATTGGCGTTTTAATATCAAAATAATCGGCGATGGCGTATGCATACGTTCCGAATTTTTTGCCTTTATCTTTTTTCTTATCCCGTTTTTCTCCCCTCAGGCTCAGGTTCATATCCAGTACATTGCTGTTCACTTTCAGCTTGTAATCTTCCTTCAGCAGGAACCACTTTTCGCCGACGGGAACCCAGATGCTCGTAACGGTACCTTCATTGGCCTCGTTGCTCTCGCTTTCAATCTTTTTCAAAGCATATGTTGCTTTGTCGATGTACAGGTACCCGTTGAATTTCTTCCGGTCCCTCAATTCCCTGTAACCGGTCTGCCTGAACCTGATGATGTAGTTTTCACGGCCGTCGATCATAATCGAATCGGTAAGGTAGAAACGGTACAGGTTCCTGTTCTCCTCTTTTACTTCCTTGGGAACCCTGTTGCGGTTTGAACGGAACGCCATCAATTCATACAAAGGCTGCTTGAGACCGGACACCCTGTTATCCAGGATGTTTATTTTTTCACCGTATTTTTTCGAATACATGATCTCTGATGCCCTTTCCCACAAAAACATTTTGCTCTGGCCGGCCAACTGGGCCAACTGTACAGACTGTAATGAATCTTTTTTATCTTTAGGCTTCATCGGTCTCTGCGGAAGTTTTTCCAGAGAATCAATACGCTTTCTTATATAGCTATTGTAGCTTTCGATACTGTCCTGATCAAGGTCCAAGGCTATTTTTTCATATGATTTATACGCATACGATTCCAGACTTTGCGGGGAATTCTGATTATAGTTATCATTAACTTTCTGCAGGATTTCCAGCGCCCTCGGATCACTTTTATCGGATAATACGACACCTTCTATGGATTTTGTTTTCGGCTCTTTCCTGATGAGAAACACTTCGATTACTTTGTCGCTCAGATAGCTCGCTTCCTTATATTCAGGAGCGGAAACGGTAACTTTTTTACAGTCTGAGGTAAAATAAAGGATCCCGGATGTATTGGTTCTGCCCAGTGCAGCCTGATCACAGCTTACCGTGGCATTGCTTACGGGCGAATGGGTTTCGGAGTCTTTAACAATAATTTTCGATTGGGAAAACAAAAGGGTTGAAAATAACAACAACAATAACGGATAATATTTATTCATAAAAAGCGGTGTATTAATTAAAATGAGGATAAGCACCTTTCATCGTCCTTATCCTCATCAATATTTAGTAGGCTGGCAAAAAGAATGCCGATTAATTTGTTTTAAATAATGTATTTCTTGAGTCCTTCCATAATTCCCTGCCAAAGCATATTAAAGAAGCTCCGTTCGGGGTCCCTTTTCTTCTCGATCACCACATGCTCCGGCTCTCCTTTGGAATCGTCCTTTACAAACCAGTTGGCAATTTTGGTCAGGAGTTTCCGTTCTTTTCCCTTTTTATTAAGAAGGTTGACATACATGTCGTTGTATTTGAAATAGAACTTCCCGTTGATGCCTGCGGAATTTCCATAATAATCGAATTTTAAATAATCGATCTGCCCGTCAAGCGTAACATTCAGATACGGCCGGACGAAAAGGTTTACATTTTCTGCAGACAGGTTCCTGATGTCGCCGTTGATGGTAAAACGATCCGAACGGTCTTTTACATCGAACTTCCAGTTAACTTTCGTATCTGCCGTACCGAAAAAATCAAACTGGGCATCGGTAGTGATTACGGTCGGCCGGCCCTTGATTTTGGCATTGTTTACGTTGGCAATCTGCGCATTGAATTTATTAAAGGTAATTTTCCCCGGGATGTTGCTGTTTTCCGCATTTTCTTCATAGGTCAGCTCGGAGTTTCTGAGGTTGACGTTTTTAATGAAAAGCGGCACTTTCAGGTCCCTGAGTTTTTTACTGAAGAAATAACGGATGGCGTTGTCGTCAGGCGGTGCCAGATCGTGATAGATGTTGCAGTTGAGGCGTTCGATATCGATCCTGCTGAGATCGATAACGGTATTTTTCTCAAACGATGACTGATGGTCTTCCACCTGTACTTTTCCGACTGTGATGTTGTAAAGATCGGTTTCTTTGGCAATAACCCTGCTGAATGCCTTGCGGGAATATTTAGGGGTAAAATGCAGATCCGTCATTTCCGTGGTCTTCCCTGAATTCGTCATTCCGGCCACTGAGAAAGTATAATATTTACCGGCATCTAAATAAATTTTCCCTGCCTTGATATTCCTTTTCTGAACGGTAAACGGAATGTTATGCTGCAAAATCTTCTGATCGGTATACAAGCCATCCAGTTTAATATCAAATGATCCAACCGACATTTTATTTTTATTCTGAACCGTTTGGGACAGCTTGCCGTTCGTTAACTGAACAAAACCGATTTTTGCAGCAAATTCAGGAGGCGTCGAATTTTTCTTTTTTGCCGGGGATTTTTTCGCCGGGGAACTGATGGCGATGTCCGGACGGTCGATGACAATTCCGGCAAAATCAATGTTCAGCTTCTGGCCGTTATAGCGGCTTTTGTTCTTCAGTAATCTGATGCGGCTGGCGGATGCTGTGAATACATCTTTTGAAATGTTCTTTTGCAATGCGAGCATCTTAAAACCGTCGATGATAATATCCGAATTTTTTGAGGTGATCTTTTCGATTCTCACCGCCTGTGCGGGATCTGCTTTAAAATAAATATGATCGGCTTCGATATCGTGGTTGGTAAAATGGAAAGGGATTTTTTCTTTCACGGTATTTTTATCAAAAACAATATCATTAAGTTTAAAGTTAAAATGCTCGACAGAAGCCGTCTTTTCCCGATCCTGCTGAAGGACGGTAATTTTGCCGTTCTCAAAGAAGATGTTCTTCATCCCGATCTTCATTTCAATCTCCTTCGGATTTTTATTTTTTTCAACAACCTGTTTTCCCGTAGAGATTACTTTCAGGTCCGGTTGAGAGAAAAATACTCTCGACACAATCAGTGAATCCTGGCTGATGCTGAAATCATCTGCCGTAAATTCCTTGGCAGAAAAATCAAAGATATTTTTTGAATTGTAGTTTCGGGGATTCTGAATAGGCTTTAATCTGAATGCCGTTAATTTCAGTGAATTTTTCGATGCTTTTACCTGCTCGGAATGGATTTCGTAAAATTCATTCACCCCGATCCTGATACGTGATCCCTGAATTTCAGGATTCTTAAAAGCGACCGGTATTTTGGCATCGTTGCTGCTCTGGGTGATGTTCTTAAGGCTGATCATGATATTTTCGCCTTTAAAAATCGGTTTACCGTTGGCATCTTCCACATCGGCCGTTACATTTTTAATGGCCAGGTTATTCAAAGAAAGATCGATTTTTTTCTTTTCTTTTTTCTCTTTTTTATTGCGAACCGCTGTCCTGATTTTAATATTCCCGTCAGAAACCAGCAGCTGGTCGGCGTGGTACGATTTTTTGAACAAAGCTTTCATGATCCCGAAATCCGTTATTCTCACCTGGCCCGCACTTCCCTGGATCTGGGTAATGTTTTTATTTTTCGGGTCTTTGGTGGCAATTTTTAATTGGTTAACGGTAATATCCCCCGACACCAGGCTGAGCTTAAATCCTGAGATCTTAACGGTATACGGGGTTTTATCATTCACCAAGTCCGGCAACTTCCGCTGCAGGTAAAATTCCAGGACGAAAGGAAATGAAACCGCCAGCACCAGAATAACGGCCATTGTGTAAATCAACCATTTACGGCGTCGGGGTTGAGAAGGTAAAGATTTATCATTCATTAGTAAAAGTTCTACCTCGGGATAAACAAAACATATTCCAAGTTATGTAATAAAACCTCCCGTGTCAAAATTAAAATTCAGGAAATTTTATAAAAGAGAAAGGCTGCCCGCCGGGACAGCCTTATCAGATTGGTTTATCAGGTTACATACAATATCATTAATATATGATGTATTTATTTAAATAAAATCCCGGATTTCTACGGATTACAGTTTAAAAAAGAAAAAAGCCACGGCTGCCCAGGATTTCTTCACCCCGCTGGCATAGCCCAGAGTACCATGGCTGCTGTTTTCTACGGTTCCGTTGTCTTTGATATAGCCGATGGTGGAATGGCTGCTGTTTTCAACGGTTCCGTCGCTCTTAACATAGCCTACGGTAGAACCGCTTCTGTTCTCTACGGTTCCGTCGCTTTTTATCCGGCCGATGGTGCTGTGGCTTCTGTCTTCGATGGTTCCGTCACTTTTAATGTAGCCAACAGTAGAATGGCTGCTGTTTTCGATGGTACCGTCCGATTTGATATAGCCTGCCGTATTGCGGCTTCCTGATTCGATGGTTTGTGCTGTTGCGAAAGAAACGCCGGCCAAAACCACAGCGAAGGTTACTAGTTTTTTCATAAAATCTATATTAATTAAAATTAAGTTCTTTTTGAATCACAAAACGGGCATTTATTTTTACAGGTTTTCCCACAGAATTCAATGCGCGGAGATCTTCGTCATTTTCTACCATCGTTACAAATTCTTCTTCCGAGGCGAAAGTTCCGAAAATAATCCAGGGTTTCCCGAAATCGGTCGCCAGGTAATAAACCGGAATATCCGATGCTCCCGATTCCAGATAAAAAATATCGCCTTCCGGATAGCCGTGATACTCCCCGACCAATTCCAATCTCTCGGTATTGTTTTCCTTTCCGATCATTTCCAGAAGCTTCAGTCTCCCGGCCGATTCGGTTTCCCAGCTTTCGGCTTTTTCAGTCTGAGACGAATTTCTGAATGCCGGCAATACCTTACGCAACACAAAGTACTGCGGAGTTTCATCTGATGTCTTATATAGGCTGAAAATATAATGTCCGCCGGCCATCCGTATCGTTTTTTATTCCTTTCTAAAGATATTGTTTTTGATTTATCTGACAAAAATAGTCTTTGAAATTTTAAGTAAGAACGGATATATTGCCTGAGATAAGCGTATTTAAATATTCGGAAACTTATTTCCGCCAGCTTAATGTACAAACAGACATTTTTTATTTGATCAACTTAATGGCTTGGCATATTTCAGTCTTTTAAGGAGATGGGTGGCATGATAACCGTCCAGGGAAGAACCTGCAACGGTACCGGCCTTTTCAAAATCAAAAATGCCCTGACCGGCATCCCAGATTTCACCGGGGAAATACAGATCCGTGATTTCACCAACCACCAGCAGAGTGTTGTTGATCTGAACGGGAACGATTTCTTTTAAGTTTAAGCCTATCTGAACACGCGATTCTTCGACGAAAGGTGCCTGAAAACTGTCTTTATAAACGATTCCCAATCCGGCAGCATCAAATTCCGACTCTTCCCTTGCGTACCGGGCCGACGTCTGATGCGCCTTTTCGAAGATGGCCGTATTCACATGATTGATGGTGTAAAAACCGGTTTCTTTTATATTTTCCAGGGTATGCCGGTCAACGGAATCCGGACGGGAAATAAAGCCCATCAAAGCAGGATCAGCCCCAATGTGCACCACCGAGTTAAAGATGGCCAGATTGGTCTGCCCGGTTTTATTGGCGGTTCCGATCAGGTTAAGACTTTTAAAGCCGCTGAGAGAGTTTACCAGCGCTGTTCTCGTTCTTTTCTCCAGGCCGGCTATATGTTGGTTCGTTAAATGGGTTAACATGAATAAATAGAATTTAGATTTTTAAGTAAACGGATAAAATCATAAAGCTGCAGAAACCTCATCAGTTCAGAGCACGGCTTTTTTCTGTGACAGTTTAAAAGCAATATTGACTAAAATAAATAAGGCCGTCACAATAGCAGAAATGTAGACGGTCTGATTGGAATATCGGTTGGCCACTGCAATAGCAATTAATGCCCATACCGCCACCAATGCAAATGCGCTCATGTTCTTTTTCCAGGTCATATACAGATGAATTACAGCCGCTGTAATGAACATCAGTACTGTCCAGCCGGTCTCCGGAATTCCGAATCCCGACCACTGTATCTTTTTCAGATAGGCGGCTATATCTGCAATCAATGCTACAGAGACCCATCCTGAATAAAGGTAAAAAGGCAGGCGAAGGAAAACGGTTGTTTTTAAATCCCGGGATTCAATCAGACCGCGGTTATTCATTATAATTTTCAGCAGGGAAACAAACAGCAGAACCATAACCGGAATGGTGATCAAAGTATATTCATGCAGCCAGGTGAAAATCCATAGGCTGTTGGCTACACATGAAATGATAAACCACCAGCCGGTATTTAAAACCGTTTTATCCTTGGCTTCCGTATTTTTGGTGAACGGGCCGTAATAGATGACAAACCCCAGAAGGCCGAGGTAAATAATCCCCCAGATGGAAAAAGCATATCCTGCAGGGGTAAACAGGTTCTGAAATTTTGCAGAAATGCTCGCCATCGTTTCGTTGTTGATATATCCGGTATTTGAAAGGTAATTGATACCGATTGTTGCCATCAGGACCATGATATTTAAAATCTGAAACCGCCTTACCATCGTTCTTTTTTTAAAGTTTTTATTCTACCGTTAAATTAATCAATTTTTCTGAAGCCGGGAAATATGGTACCTGATTTTACTGATTTCCGCAGGTTTTTAAATTTACCTTTGTCTAATTCGATCTCCGGATCATCCGGTTTCCTGATTTGAAACGGATGTATTTTGGCACCCATTAATAATGGTTTTTTAAAAGAATTTTGGGAAATGTATAGAAACAAAAAAAGCTCCTTAAAAAGAAGCTTTTCTGTGACCCCGGAGGGATTCGAACCCCCAACCGTTGGAGCCGAAATCCAATATTCTATCCAGTTGAACTACGGAGCCATTTTATAAATGATAATTGATGAATTATAAACGATGGAATCACTCATCAATCATCATCTAACAATTATATTTTAGAACGTAATCTTTACACCTCCCAAAACCTGTGCACCGAGAACCTTATATCCTTTGTACGTTTGGTATTTGGAGCTCAGAAGATTATTTCCGAGTGCAAAAATACTAAAATTTTTGTGAATTTTATACTCTGCCGACAAATTTAAATCGGCATACCCCCCAACTTTGTCGTTGGTGTCCTCGGTAGACTGGTACATCATCGGACTGCCAACTCCCTCAATCATAAAGGAATTCGTCGTTCGGTCACTGGCAAAAAGCCCTTTAAAACCAAGCAATAATTTTTGATCCAACATCGTATATTTTGCCCCGATTGTGGCTGTAATTAACGGAACATTGTAGATATTCTCGTAGTTTTTCAGGTCAAACTTGGTGAATTTTACCTCTCCGTCCAGAATTAAATTCGCCAGCGGGAAATACTGAAGGCTTCCTTTAATGTCGCTTACATTCCCATCGTCGTATATGGCGGAAAAAGTATTGGCATAATCGTAAGCCGAACGGTTAAGGGTATAATTGTTGTCGAAGATGCTGTTGCCTTTAAAGAACATGATATCTCTCATTTTTCCGTAGCCCGCCGCAACGTCATATTTAAAAGTTTCATCAATATCCCCTCTTAACCCCACATAGAAATGGTATTGGGTTTCTGTCGGTCTCAGGTACTGGTCTGAAAGCAGGAATGGATTCTGCTGCAGCAAATCGGCATAGGTGTTGATCTTAAGGCCGCCGTCTACCCCACCGTAAAATTTGAATTCTTCCGCTGCCGCAAACTGGAACTCCGCTTCCGGGAACCAGTAAGCTTTGTTATTCTTCATCTGCTCTGCCATCAGGTCGTTACTGTTCTTGCTGTTCAGGAATGAAAACTGAGAACCTAAGCGTAAATAAGAATCTCCTTTACGGAAAGTAACTTTCGGATTTAAATTGGTATTGAAAAAATTCGAGTTGTTTTTATCGCGGATCGCAAATTCGCTTTTTACCGTTTCCAGCCCGACTCCCAAATCAGCATTCAGGTCGATCCCCGATTTGCCGATCTCTACGCCGTGCTTGGAGAAATTGGCCAATATGGAAGCCTGGTTTTCCTGGGCATCGAAGTGGTCTTTTAAGAAGGAAGATTTTACCCGTACGTCATTTAAGATTTCATTGGAGTAAAAATCATAGTATCCGTTTACCTTGAACTGGTTGACCCGCTGGTCCAGATCCACATCGCCCGGATTTAAAGCATAAATCCCGTAGTAATTATAGCTGTTCAGTCCGTATTCGGCATTCAGGTTGAATTTGCCTTTATCACCGTAGGAATTCAGGTAAGCACCCAAAGTCGTTGCGCTTTGTTTGGAATCCCAGTCATATTCTTTTTTCAGTCCCTGGGTCGAAAGGAAGTGGGCATCGATACCGACTTCAATTTTATTTTCCAGGGTTTTAGAAATGTTCGCATCGCCCAGGATTTTCCCGTAATTCCCCATTCCGAACTGGAGGTAGTTGTTCTGCGCCGAACCTTCAAATTTCGGCGTCACATCCTGCCCCTGGATGGTCGAGGTTTTGAAATCCGAAACGGCCGGCACATCGGTGATGGTATACTGCACCGGATTTTGTGATTTCTCTTCCGGGGGATAGTTTTTGATGGTTTCCACCGAAGTTTTCTTTTTTTCGATCTTCCTTACTTCAGGCTCCCTTTTTTTGTTAAGGATCAGCTTTTCTTCTTTGATCTGGGAAAACGCCGCTGACGAAATCCCTAGAAATATGATGGATAATATTTGAATTCTTTTGTTCATTTTTTTATAGGTATTAATGTATAATGCCGGATGTATCGTGTATTGACTACATTTTACTTTTTACATTCTACGCTGTACATTCTATACTTTTACTTTTTAATCTGCTTTTTAACCTCTTTCGCTTCTGCTACGATCTCCGGGAAATCCTTATAATTCTCGATGATCTGGTCGCAGGTATAACTTGCCTGGTAATTGTCCTTCAGGCCAATATAGTTTTTCGCCATCAGCACCAGGGCTTTTGCTCCCCAGTATTCTTCGGAAGCATAATTGTTGGCCAGCTTGAAGATGGTTTCATTGGAAGATTTGTACGCTTTTCCTTTATTCTGGTAATATGCTTTTGCATAAAGGGACTCTGCCGCTACCGAAGTATTGGAAGATTTTTCAAGTGCCGCATAAGCCGACTGTGCATCCTTATCTTTTCCTGAATTCATCAGGCTCCGGGCTTTGATGACTTTAGCCGTCTCAATTACCGCCGATGAATTTTTGCTGTTGGCAATCACCGCATCCGCCAGTTTTTCCGCCTGGTTGAAATTCTTTTCATCCGCATAAATCTTCATCAGTTCCACATTCGCGTAGTTTTTAATATTAATGTCCGATGAGCTGGTGAGATTCTCAAGATACTTTTTGGCTTCCTGCTTATCATCCTGAGCGATGTAAATCTGCGCCAGACGGGTCTGGGCATCATCCTGATAATCGTTCGGAACATTCGCTACTTCCTGTAAAACCAGCAGGGATTTTGTTGTGTTCTTGGTCTGATAGTAACTTTCCCCAAGTTCATATTTCGCCTGGTAAAGCCCTTCTCCGGTCGGATTTTGGGTTAAATATTTCTCGTAATAAGAAATTGCGTTTTTGTAATCTTTTTTCGTGAAATACTGCTTGGCTGTCGACAGGTTGATCTCATCTATTTCTGCAGCATCAATATTCACACCGGCATTCCTTGCGAAAGTTTCATAACCTGAGACATCCCCGTTTTTCGTGAAAACAGGTTTCGCTGCCTGAACGATTTTCTCTGCGTATGCCGTATTTTTATACTGCTCGGCAAGCGATCTTAATTCAGACAAGGCCTTATCGTTTTGGTTCTGGTCGATGTAATTCTGCGCCCTGTAAATGGAGGCATTGGCAACGAGATCTTTATCGGAAGAAGTTTTAATGACTTTATTGAAATAATCATTGGAATTGCTGAAATCGTCCTGGGCCGCATAGGCTGTTCCGATTTCATACTGCGCATCGTCATAATAATCCGAATCCGGATATTTGGACAGCAGGTTTTTCAGGTTGGTGATTTTCGCCTGGGTATCGCCTTTGAAACCTAAAGCCATCGCTTTCTGATACAAGGTATAATCGGTAGCGTCTTCATTTTTATCGTAGATCGCAATTGCTTCGTTCAGGTTGTTGTTGGCATAATTGATATCTGCCAGACGGAGTTCCGCATCATTCCTGAATTCAGGTTTCGGGTTGGCTAAATACTGCTTGAAATATTTTTCAGCCTCATCGAATTTTTTAGATTTGAAATAAGCATACCCGAGATCATACGGCAGCTGCTGTTTTTCAGGGAAATTTTCGTTAAGCAGTTTCTCATAACGGGCAATTGCCGATGGGTAATTCCCTTTCTGGTAATACACCTGCCCCAGCCAGTACAAGGCCCTGTTATTAAATTCTTTATTGATATTGAATCCTAAGCTTCTTAATAAATACTGTTCCGCCTGGTCATAATTCCCTTTGTTGAATTCTTCCGTCCCCAGCAGATAAGAAACTTCCTGGTCGATTTTATCGATTTCCGGAGTCGAATTCTGCAGCCTGTCGATGGCATTCAGCGTCTCTTTGTAATTTCCGGA
>JAKOOG010000292.1 GCA_022701545.1 Weeksellaceae bacterium
TGAAATTCTCTGTTCGAAATTCCTTTCCAGAACGCATATTGACCGACATTCAGAACTTCTTTAAAAATTTCGTTTTCGTACATCAGAACGATTTCACCGTCTTTTACTTCAACGACTTCCAACAGAGATTTCAGGCTTTCATTTTTCAACAAAATATTAAGATCAGTATTAGATTTAAACAGAGATTTCATACAATAAATTTCTACAGACTTATTTCCAAAAATCCAGAAATTACCTTCTTTCAAAATATCAATCAGGTTTCCGTTTTTGAAAACCAAACCCGTTTCATAAGCCTTAATCTGTACATTTTTTATCATCGTTTTATATTTTAAATAGTTATTCAATTAAAAAAGAAAATCCGGATATCTCTTCTTCCAAAAACTGCGGAAGGAAAGCAATTCAGAAAAATTCATTGAGCTTAGAATCTTATTTTCAAATTCAGTTTCTAATTATTCAGATTTTGGGCGTGTCCTTCGCTTC
The DNA here is from genome assembly GCA_022701545.1 of Weeksellaceae bacterium. Lineage (GTDB taxonomy): Bacteria > Bacteroidota > Bacteroidia > Flavobacteriales > Weeksellaceae > Chryseobacterium. The sequence continues at coordinate 481 of JAKOOG010000292.1, forward strand.
GGCTTTACCAGCAGCTCGGGTCGCTACGTTCACTTCTATCTTTTTTGCAAGCAAAAAAGGATATCCGTTACCATCGCTCACGCAGGCGATCGTCCTTTTTAAAAAATTCATCCAAAGAATTATTCATTCTTAGTCTCCATTTCATTTTCAGAAAACATCTTTTCTTACAGGCTTTTTCAAAATGTTGATTCAACAACTGAAAAAATCCCAGATTTTTCCATGAATATTTTTTAATGAGAATATTCAAAACTCTAATAAAAAATAGATTGTGAGTCTATTTTCAACCTACATTAAAAGTGTAGTGCTCTAACCAGACTGAGCTACCTCATTTGAAGTGAGGGTGGGAGTCGAACCCACGCATAAATCTATTGTTCTACCGTTTGAACTATATCCCTTTTTAAGAGACAGAAGGACTCGAACCTTCAACCTGTAGAGTCGTACGAGATTTTTTGGAAAACCTCAAACCTTCAAGCCAAGTTGAACAGAACAAAATCATGTTTCTCAACAAATTCTTCTGCAATGGTGTTATACAGAAACACCCAACAAGACCCGCCTGATATTTTTACAGAAATATCTTTTTAAAGTATTTCTTTGATTATTATATGATCCAGACTAAAATGTAAATAGTTAGAAGTGCAGCAATCTGAACTTTCAGTTGCTACTTCATGTCCGTTTTTACACAACTTATTTACGCCACTTGATCCTGAACTTCCGCAACAACCTGAAAATCTTCCAGAATCACAATGGTCAATTAATTTTTCATCATCAAGATTTGTTAAAACGGAATTTTTATAATTCAAATGAACAACAGCTTCTTTGTCTTCCAGAATGTCATATCCCGGCTTCCATTTCAATTGAGATTCGGGAACAACAGTTAAAATGCCAGTCAATCCTACCCTGCAAGATTTGCATAAAAGCTGAATATTTTTCATACGTTTCAGTTTGATGATGCAAAGTAAACAGGGAATTGCGCAATGTTTTTGCGTTGTAAAAAAAATTGTGATTTTTTTTGTTTTTGCGAACTGAAAACGAAGCAATCTGTTCTTTATTAAGAATACTTTGTCATTTTGCTCCTCGCCATGACATGGTCGGAAATAAAAAACTCCCTTTCAAAAAAGGAGCAATTATTATATTTTTAGATTTCTAAATTGTTACCTTATCGATGAAGACACCAATGCAGAATTTTGGCAATATTCCTGGCGTCATCGACACCACGGTGGTGGGTGCCTTCAAGTTCGAGGTTGAGTTCACCCAGTGCTCTGGCCATGCCGACACTTTTCCGGACGGTCGGATGCAGTTCTCCGAATAAGGTTTTCACATTGATGTGGTCATCGCTCAGCGGGTAATCCACCTTAAACCTTCTGGCCTGGTTCTGAAGCATATTCAGGTCATAGTTTCCGTAGCTGGCCCAGGTCAGGTCTTCGGAATCGTATTCCGCTCTCAGGATATCCAGGGCATCTTCCAGCAGAATCCCTTCGTCATCGAGCATCTGCTGGGTAATGGAAGTCAGTTCCGTACAGAACGGGCTTACTTTTGAAAATTGAGGCTTTACCAAAATGCCTTCGCTGCGTGAAACCTTACCGGTTGCAGCATCCATAAGGCACACTCCGATTTCGATGATTTCACTTTCCTGACCTCTCGGCGGCCGGTCGTTCCAACACGTTGCCTCAAGGTCTATAATTAATATGTTGTCTGTTGTTTTCATTTGTTTAAAAATTTAATTGTTTTGGCTGGATGATGGATGATGGAAGCTGGAAGTCAAATTCCTAATTCCTGTATCCACTTCTTGCCAGGTTGATTGTGACTGTGAAAATTGATGCTGACACGGCGTGCATTTTAATACATCAAAAGCTTCTAGCATCCGGCATCCATCTTCCCACTCTTACTTCATCATTTCCCTTAGAATCCGGGCGGCGTTGTAGGCATCGTCGGCTCCGCTGTGGTGGTGGCCTTCAAATTCCATGTTCAGGGCCTTCAGGGCTCTTTTCAGTCCCATCATTTTATAAAGGCCGTTGTAGGCTTTGAACTGATGCATGATGTTGATGTAATTTCCGGAAAAGGGATTTTCGATGCCGAGGTAATCACACTGTTCCACGATCTGGTCTTTGTCAAAGGCGCCGAATCCGGCCCAGGCAATCGACGCAGGATGGTATTCGTCCCTGATCTTTTCACAGGCCTCTTCGAAATAGATTCCTCTTTCCTCGATCAGCTTCGGGGTAATGCCCGTGAGATCCGTGCAGAACTTATTGATTTTGGATCTTTCCGGAATAACATAAATGCTCTGCTTTTTGGAAATTTCGCGTGTGGTCCTGTTCAGTTCGCAAATTCCTATTTCTATAATATCGGTTCTCTGGCCCGGCGGGATTTTATCGTATTCCCAACACGTAGCTTCCAGATCGATAACGATTATTTGGTTTGTTGTTTTCATTATTGTATGGTTGGCTGGAAGATGGATGTAGGGTAATGGAAGTTTTTTTACTTTTTCCAATTCCTGTTTCCATTTCACCTTTTTTACTTTTAGATAATGGCTGGATGATGAACTGAAGAACACCGGAAGTTTTTTGCCGTATTCCGGAATGTCCTGCATCTATCATCCCGCTTCCCGACTCTTAGTTTCTCGGGGCAAACGGCGCAGTCCATTTTTTCTTTGCCATTATTTCTTTCACCTCTTCGTAGGAAACGGGATAAAAGTTGTGGCAGTCTACACCAACGTCGAAGCTTAATGCCGCTTCATCATCCGGCAATGTTCCGTGGGAATGGCCGTAGAGCTGCCAGACGCCGCGGTGGGAACCGTTCCAGGTACGCATGGCGTAATGGAAGAGAATGATCTTCTGCTTGCCGTTGCCATTTTCCGGTTCGTCGATTTTCAGCTCGTGGTAATCCCTGATGGAAGCAAACCGCTTAGGATATGTCAGTGCTGTCCCTTCGTGATTGCCTTTGATGAGATGAATATTCCCGTTTAACCGGTCTAAAATTTCTTTCGTAAAATCCGGTTTACCCAGACTGATATCGCCTAAATGGTAAACGGTATCGCCGGGACCTACTCTTTCATTCCATCTTCTGATGAGTTCTTCATTCATCTGTTCCAGAGACGCAAAGGGCCTGTCGGAGAATCTGATGATATTTTCGTGACCGAAGTGGTGGTCTGCCGTAAAAAATATATTGGGTTTCATTCTTTTAATTTTGTTATTGTTATAAAATTTGATTTCAGCATGGACTGTATTCATTTGCTGCTTCAATTCCGAATTCATTCAACTGAAATATAGTGTCACAGGTAAAATCAAAGGAATAAAAAAGAAATAATTGTAACACATAAGCTACATTAGACTTTAGATTATGGTGCATTGAAAACAGTTCAGAGCACATCAGATTGAAAATCGAAGATTTTCGTTGAGCCATTTTACCTATCCGTCTCATCTTTTAAGGGAAGCATCTCATCAAGCAAGACGACAAATTTCATCAGTGAAAATCTGTGCCATCTATGGGTGAATGTTTAGCCACAAACCAAAGGTTCGACACAGTCAAAAGTCACAAAAGATTAATCCTGTATAATAAAGCTCATATTACCTGCAAAATAAGCACGCAAAAGTTTAAAAAATCTTTGATTTTTATCTCATGTGTTCTAAAATATCTTTAAGTTATGAAAATTTCTTCTGTGACTGATATGTTCAATAATAGCCAGTTATCCATGCTGCTTTATGCCATTTGTATAAATTTTTATCCTGCTGTTCTACATTGTTCCGAACGCTTTATAAAAAGCCGTTTCAATTTCCAGCCTTTCGCTTTCCGTGTATCTTCTTGAGAAATGGACCGGAATGGCTTCTTTTACTCCGCATGCTTTCATGATCGATCCGGAAGCCGAAGCGAAACTGTGATGGTTTAATCTTGCAAATTCCTGATCTTCATCTTTATAAAAAGTTTCAATGTACACCAGATCCGCGCCGCTAAAAACAGTTCTTATTTTTTCATAGTTGCCTTCTTCTGCTGCATGATCCATGATGACACCGAGTTTATAGCCATCATTCCGGGTCAGCAGATGGAATAATTCCGAGGCTTTGTAAACCGTTCCTTCGATTTCAATTTCTTTATCTGCTTCATTATTTTCGAATGCTGTTTTCAGTTCGCTGATCCATTTTCCTTTCTTAAATCCGGAACCGTTATCATTAAATGTAACCGAATCTTTTTCCTTAAAAAGGTAAGCAATGGAATCCGTTTTATGATCAAGAATAGCAAAATCAACCGTTACATATTCATCTTCAAAAAGAAAATTCTGTGTTTTTATCTCTTCAAGGTTCCAGAAGGGCGGACGGATTTTATACACGTTAATTTCTTCCGGTGAAACAATTTCACGGATTTCATATGCGATGGCGTTTTCGTCAATCAGGTTCCAGGTGTAGGACTTCAATCGTGCTTCAATCTGCTGATGAATATTTTTCGGTCCGCAGATCACCACTTTTTCACCGCTTCCGATCTGATGCCTGAAAATACCGTCAAAATTCGAAAAATGATCGATATGGGTATGACTGATGAATACCGCCGATACGGATTGCACTTCTTTCACCGTCAACAAACTCGCTTCACCACAATCGCACAGATAATGTTTTGCTGAATTCGGGACTTTAATTAATATACTGATGTCTTCTTTGAAAAGACTTTTTATTTCTGCCTGTAACATTTTTTAAGTTTTTATTTTGATTATTTGTTATTAGTCCTCATCTTTCATTTAACGCAGAGTTCACGAAGATTTTCTTACTACTAACTGTTTTTAAGTTCACCAAGCCGTTTCACTTAGCAAAGCACACTATTTTTTCAGTAAAAATTTATTACCAACAATCAGATTTCAATGACCGTTTTTTTTCATTACTGTACAAAGATCAGAAGAAATCTATGGTTGATTAAACACATAAAAAGTTCCGGTAAAAATAGATTTACCGAAACTCAATTTATTTAAAAACGGATTCTTTTGCCGCTTTTCTGCGAATCCCAAAGTCGGATTTCCTGATTTTGCACATCCGGCCGTCAGCGGTATGATGGAAAACAATGCCTTCCATATTATTTTCCGGATTGACTAAAAAGCTTTTGATGCATTCGAAATCCAGGCTTTCCAGATTCAGAATTTCGCTTCCGTGTTTTACCAGCAAATGACCTTTGATGTTTTCGGGATTTCCCTGTACTTTCTCGCCGATCAGTTCGTAGGTACCGTCTTCCACTGTGCCTGATTCAGCCAAAGCATGGAAACCTTCCCAGAAGAAAGCATCTTCTTTTTTAGCAGGATCGCAGGCTATCCAATGCGGATGATGTCCCGTTACCGGATCTGCTTCCTGACACGGGATGGCCCCTTCCGGAGCGGTTTTGCCTCTTTTGGCATCGTACCTTTTAAACAGCTTCCCGTTGATGACCGCGCAGGCGGAACCGTCAAATTTTTGTGTAGCCACAGCCTCTCCATCGAAAACCCAACGGTTCTCCGGGTTGATTTCGTTAACTACCCTTCCTAAATTATGTATATCTTTTTTAAATAATGTACTTATCTTTTTCATGTTGATCACTTTTAATGGTTATTCTTTCAGTTTCATCAGTTCCGGTAAAGACCGGATTAACCGTTTTCTGCCTTCGGATTGATCAGCTCTTCTTTCACAAGATCAATGACTATAGCATTCAGCTTTTTGTTGATCCTTTTCTGTTCTTCTTTTTCAATCCTGTTAAAAGCTTCCGGAAAATCTTTTCCGAAATCTTCCAGGATATCCTGGGCAAAAAGACCGATGATCTTCCCTGCCATCTTCGGCCCGAATTCGCCGGTTTTGCTTACGACGTTGTTCAGCCTGTTGACGGTCGCATATTGCTGAAGCTCGTCCCAGATGTGCTGTGCTTTTTCGCTGAAACGGATCTGCTTCTGAACTTTTCTCTCCTGCTTTCGTACCACTTTGGATTTTTCAATCCACTTTTCATTTTTGTTTTTCAGGATAACTCTTGCTCCGTTTCCAAAATATCTGGTTTTTAGAGTTTTCACTATCGTTCCTTCGCACATATTATGTTCTATTTCCGGTAATCCCAGCGATGCAGGAATCTTGGAATTGAAAACATTCGGGAAATTCAGAGCATCATCCAGCGTTCCCTGAAAAAGGGTTTTGGCGTA
>JAKOOG010000302.1 GCA_022701545.1 Weeksellaceae bacterium
ACGGAAAGCGGACTAAAACTGCTGGCTCCTGAAAAAAACCGCCAGGATATGCTGAACCCGATGAAATATATTCAGAACGGGATTGCGCAGTATAAAGACGAAAAGAAGATCTTCAGGAAAACACCGAAGTTTGCACCGGCTGGCCAATCTACCCAGATGATTGTGGGCGCTACCAATGAAAATGACCTGCAGATTATTAAAGTAGCCGATCACTTTTACAAAAATTTCAGCCTGAAAAGAGTGTATTATTCCGGATATGTTCCGGTGTTGGAAGATAAAAGGCTCCCTGCTTTAACCACTGAGGTGCCGATGCTCCGAGAGAACCGTCTGTACCAGTCGGATTGGCTGATGCGGTTTTACGGTTTTAAGGCTGAAGAGATCCTGGACCCGAATATGCCGTTTCTCGATCTGGAAGTGGATCCGAAGCTGAGCTGGGCTTTACGGCATCTCGATCAGTTCCCGGTGAATTTACAGACCGCTGATTATCAGATGATTTTAAGGATTCCCGGAATCGGTGTAAAAACAGCACAGAAAATTGTAAGCGCAAGGCGTTTTCAGGTACTGAACATTGATCATCTTAAAAAACTCGGTGCTGCCGTCAACCGGGCTAAGTATTTCATTGATTTTAATGCGGGCAATGCTTTCCTGAAATATTTAACTGACAACAATTTAAAGAAACTGCTGATCGGCGGAAGTTCTTCCAAGTTTCATAACCAGTTTTCGCAGCAGCTGACTTTGTTTTAAGAAATAAGTGATTTACTATTACATTTGTCATTCCGCAGAAATCCGGCCATCCAATCTTTCATGATGTTGAGATTTCTACGAAATGACATATAAAACATTACATTTTCAATTGGTAAATTTTCAAATTGTTATATTGCTACACTTCATAAATTGTTATATTAATCCAATCCATGACCACCCTACTCTATGACGGCAGTTTCGACGGACTTTTAACAGCGGTATTCGAGGTTTTCGAATATAAGTACAAAGATGGGGAAATTGTGAGCCGGGAAAGATTCCACCAGGAGAATATTTTTGCTGAAATCCATGAAGTGATTACCCAAAACGACAAGGCAGAGAGGGTTCTGAATAAATTGGAACAGAGTATTGGCAAACAGGGGATTCATGAACTTCTGAAAGTCTATTTTTCAGAAGATCCGGAAATGGAACAGCTGATTTTATCGGCCATCCGGCAATCCGTAAAACATCCGGAAGAAAACATTCTTCAGAACTATGCGGATGATGCCATTTTAAAAATTTCCAAGCTATGCAAATCCGTAAACCGGGAACGTCACCGGATGACCGCTTTTGTCCGATTTGAAAAAATGCAGGACGGCGTTTTCTTTGCTAAAGTCGATCCCGATTTTAATGTGCTCCCACTGATCAGAAAACATTTTAAAGACCGGTATCAGGATCAGAAATGGATGATCTATGACCTGCGGAGGCATTACGGAATACTGTATGATCTTGAAACCTGCGATTTCTTTTATCCGGATGAGAAGATCGACCTCAGCCAATACCACCAGAAGTTCCATGATGAGGAAAAAAGGTACCAGACGCTTTGGCAGCGGTATTTTACAAGAACCAATATCGTGGAAAGGAAAAACCTGAAACTGCACATCCAGCATGTTCCGAGAAGATACTGGAAATATCTGACGGAAAAATGGTAGCTTTTTTTTCCCATTTATTTCTGAATGTTCATAACAGGATTTCAAGGATATGAATATTCAGGAACAGGATCGCCTGCAACAATTTTTAAAATAATAAATTTTAGAAGTTTTTAATGCTTTATATTCAAATCTCTTATCAAGTTACTGCCATTATCTGAACTTGTTTTCGTAAATTTGTGTTCGAAATTTTTTACCAGATGAAAGAAAGTGCTGTAAAAAAAATTGCCGTTCTTACCTCAGGAGGTGATTCTCCGGGTATGAATGCAGCATTAAGGGCGGTTGTAAGAACCGCAAATTATTACAACATAGAATGTTACGGAGTAAGGGAAGGCTATAATGGACTGATCAACAATGATTTCCTTAAAATGGGAGCTCGTTCCGTAAAAAATATAATCAACCAGGGCGGAACTATTTTAAAATCTGCCAGATCCCAGGAATTCAGAACCCCGGAAGGCCGCCGGAAAGCGTATGACAATTGCGTAAAGCACGGAATTGAAGGATTGGTATGCATTGGAGGGGACGGGACATTTACCGGAGCAAAAATCTTTAATGAAGAATTCGGGATCCGGGTAATCGGTGTACCGGGAACTATCGATAATGATATTTTCGGGACCGACAATACCATCGGCTACGATACTGCGCTGAATACGGCAATGGAAGCCATCGATAAAATCCGTGATACGGCCACTTCCCATAACAGGGTTTTCTTTGTAGAGGTTATGGGCCGTGATGCCGGTTTTATCGCTTTGAACAGCGGTCTGGCTACCGGAGCCCTGGATATTTTAATACCTGAAACCAAAGACAGCATCGATGAGCTTTTCAACAACTTCAGAAGTGCGGAGAAAACCGGAAAAGCTTCAAGCATCGTCGTGGTAGCGGAAGGAGAAAAACTGGCCAATGTTTACGAACTGGCCGAAAAAACACAGCAGGAATTCCCGGATTACGACATCCGCGTTGCTGTATTGGGACATATGCAGCGGGGCGGGTCTCCAAGCTGTGCCGACAGGGTGCTGGCAAGCAGGCTGGGCTATGGTGCCGTAACCGGGCTGATGGAAGGGCAAACCAACGTCATGGCCGGAATGCGTTCTAATGAACTGGTATATACGCCCATCGAAGAAGCCATTAAAAAGCACAATGAAATCAATCAGGACCTCTTATTGATTTCGGAAATTTTAGCAATCTAATATTTTTATATAATTTAAAACAAACTATTATGTCAACAATTAAAGTAGGTATCAACGGGTTTGGTAGAATCGGACGTCTTGTTTTCAGAGCAATGACTGAAAGAGATAACATCGAAGTAGTAGGTATCAATGACCTGATCAATGCAGAATACATGGCTTATATGCTTAAATATGATTCTGTACACGGTGTTTTTCCGGGGGAAGTTTCTGTAGAAGGAAATGACCTTGTGGTAAACGGGAAAAAAATCAGGGTAACTGCTGAAAAAGATCCGAATAACCTGAAATGGAATGAAATCGGGGCTGACTACATCGTTGAATCTACAGGTTTATTCTTAGATAAAGACAATGCTGCAAAGCACATCAACGCAGGAGCTAAAAAAGTAATCCTTTCTGCACCTTCTAAAGATGATACGCCAATGTTCGTAATGGGGGTAAACCACAATGAACTTACAGACGATATCAAAATTTTATCAAATGCTTCTTGTACGACCAACTGTTTAGCACCTTTGGCTAAAGTGATCCACGATAATTTCGGGATCGTAGAAGGTCTGATGACCACCGTACACGCTACAACGGCCACCCAGAAAACAGTTGACGGTCCTTCAATGAAAGACTGGAGAGGGGGTAGAGCTGCCTTGAACAACATCATTCCTTCTTCTACCGGTGCTGCAAAAGCAGTAGGAAAAGTAATCCCTTCTTTGAACGGAAAATTGACAGGTATGTCTTTCAGAGTACCGACAGTTGACGTTTCCGTAGTGGATTTAACAGTAAGAATTGAAAAAGCAGCTTCTTACGAAGAAATCTGTGCCGTTATCAAAGCTGCTTCTGAAGGTGAACTAAAAGGAATCCTGGGATATACTGAAGATGCCGTGGTTTCTCAGGACTTCGTAGGAGACAAGAGAACTTCGATCTTCGATAAAGATGCGGGGATTATGCTTTCTCCTAACTTCGTGAAACTTGTTTCATGGTATGACAACGAAATGGGTTATTCCAACAAATTAGTAGACATGCTTGTACATGCTGCTTCTTTGTAATTGGTAGTAAGTAACCCGCAATAAATAATTGAACCTTCCTTCGGGAAGGTTTTTTTATTTCCTCTATAAAGGAAATAAATTAATAAAAATTTAACTTTTTATCAGCTAGAATTAGCTATATTCGTCCCGACTAAATAAATAACCTGAACACTAACAATTTAGATATAGTTTCAACCATGAAAAAAACAATCAGTATTTTTCTTTTTTCGCTGGCTCTCATAGGCTGCCAGAATGATATTCTTCAAGAAAAAGATGAATTATTGTCGTCACAAAACAATCTTTTATCTGCAAAAGCTTCCAATGAAAACAACAAACCGGATGTCCACACTCAGATTGTGCTGGGTAAACAGTTGATCAATCCCTATTCTGTAGAAAATATGCAGAAGGCTTTTGATTACTATAATGAGAATGTGGCAAATTCTGCATTTGCAGATAAGAAAGTAGAGCCTACGCATTATTATATTAAGATTATACCCGGATCAGAAAGTGAACTTGAAACATTAAATAATCTGGATGATGAATCTTCTATAGAAACGCCGGTTCTACAGGATCACCCTTTAGATTATGAAGTAATTGAAGAAGGAGATTATTATGTAAATCCTCAAAACGAAGAAGATCTTTATCACCCGGTATACACTACTATTCCTGTAGATTACAAACTTCCTGATGGAATAAAATATGACATTCTTGATGAACTTTATGAGCCTTCTGAAGAAGAATATAAAGTAGAAACGGTCTCCCTTTATTTCGCTGACTGGAAAGATGATCTTGAAGCCGACGGAATCTCAATAGGAAATGAGGACGAGCTAAAAAAATACCTGCTGCTGGCAAACGTTCAGAAATCAAGTAATAAATTTTATCCTACCGGCAGTATTACGATTAAAAATACGGGAACAGGAAATATTGAAGGACTTATGAAAGCAGAAATTTCATATGGAAGAGTATTCTGGTGGCATTATACCTATACAGATAATGCTGGAAATTTTACCGGTACTGCGAAAAAATACAGGGGAAATGTACAGATCCGTGCAAAATGGAGAGGAGAAACGGCTACCATCAGAAAGACATGGAATGAAGTATTAGGATTTTTCGTTTCAGATTACCTGATGACCCTTAATAAAAACAATAACGGCCAAAATAAATATATAGACTATACCTCTTTTTCGAATGGCGGAAATCATCTATGGTCTAAAGGCACCGTTAATAATGGCCTTAGAAAGTACGTTGACTATTGTAATGCAAACGGCATCACGAACACGATCAGCCATGCAAACGTATGGGCATGGGAAGGAAACAAGCAGACAGGTGCTACTCCGATGCTTTACAAATATCAGCAATTGCCGTTGATGTCTTCTTTTGCGAATATCGGCCAGGCAAATTTCTGGCATAACTTAACGAATATCCTGTCAGGATTTACCATTAATCTTGTTCCTAAACATTTAAGACCGGACCAGATCTATACAGGCCTGAATCCAAGAAGTAATGAAACCATAAGTGACAGCCGAAGAATACATCAGCTTATTTTCCATGAATCGGGACATTACTCTCATGCTTCTAAGGTAGGCGCTTCATACTGGGCGCAGTTGTTTGCATCAGAAATAAGCAATATCCATCTTCATGGTGGTGATCCTTATTACGATGGTACTTCTCCATCCTTACAAGCGGGTGCACGGATAGGATTGGCAGAAGGCTGGGCCACTGTTACCGAATTTTATGTAAGTAATTCTTATTACAGCAGCAGCATTATAAGAAGCAATGCAGGCTCATCTCGACAGCACATGAGCAATGTAAACGGCATATTGGAAGGATTTAATATAATCGACAGACCGATGAACGCAACCAGAACTGATGAATGGAGCTGGTTCTCTCATGGATTAATTGTTGACATTTTAGACACCGGGAGGAATAACGGTACAACTGATCAATCTGTTCACAGAAACGGTAGTGGTGCTTTTTTAAATAATGTTCTTGACGAAGTAAGTATCCAGAATGGAACTATTTATAATTTAGGCCCGGTATTCAGCAGGCTCACATCATCAGTAAATAGCGCAGCCGACTTAAAAAATCCTTTAATATCTGCTTATCCTGCACAAGCATCTAAAATTAACACCCTTTTCCAAAATTATGGGTACTAAATATTTCAAAATCTTCTTTGCAGTACTGATCATATCAGTACTGCAAAGTTGCCCTAGTATCGGGGAGGAAGTTTGTGACGGCAAAGAAGCTTCCGCAACTATTCCCGATCTCATTACAATAACCCCACTAAAACAGATATACAACCAGGGAGAAGAAATTACTTATCAATTGATCATTCCTTCTCAAAACAATTATTTCGGAAACCCTGTCAACCTTTATCAGAAAACAGGAACAACCGATGGCTGGTATATTGCAAGCGCTACTCAGCTTTTTGACGGCAACAACATTACTTACGTGAAAGGGAGCAAAAGAAACGGTGCGGAGAACTGGCATAATGTGACTTATAATCCTGCCAACGGTAATTATGAACTTGAAATAAAAGTTAAACTGAATAAAGCCGGAAATTATTCATTATTTGCAGATGACAGGATTGATTTTTTAGGATCAGACCAATGTAACAGGAACTTCATTTACACCAATATCCAAGGCAAAAATGCCGATAATAAAATAGTATTTAAAGTTCAATAAAGCGGTATTTGCCGGACAACAATAAGCATCAAATAACGAATCCTCTACAAATTGTAGAGGATTCTTAGTTTATCCTTTTCAAACAGCTAACAGAAAATTCTAAACTTTTCCGACATACGGTCCCTATGCCTATATAAAAGTTGTGTTTCATGACAGGTAAACAAACTCAGAAGGAGATGTTATTTAAATTAAGCTTTCATGGTTATTGGTGTACACAAATGTTGTCATTTTATCCTTACAAAAAAATCCCCCTTTTGTGGTATTTTTTAAGAAAATTTTAACTATATTTAATTATGACAATATTTTATGGATAATCCTGAGCAAATACATCCTTTGATCGAGGTTTGGAATTCTTATTCGGCAGAAAGAGAACGGAACAGACCTATTGCCAATATTCCCCCTATCGAGCGGATTATCGGAGAAATGTTTGCGATCGGCGAATTTTATTATTATGTTCTGAATCTTACCAACAGTACTATTTCCAATCACCATCCTGATCTTTTAAAAATCCACGGATTAAAGGAATATCCTGGAAATTTAAAAGAGATTATCGATCTTACGCATCCTGAGGACATTCCGTTCATTATAAAAGCCGAAGAGCAGGTTGTCCGGAAAATCATTGAGATCGGAAAAGACAGTCAGCTTTACCTGAAATGCAGTTATTGTTTCCGAATGAAAACTGCAGAAAGAAATTATGAGCTGTTTCATCATCAGGCGATTATTACCATGGAAGATGAGGACAGAAATATTATTCAAGCGGTTAATATCCATACCAACATTCATCATATCACCAAAGAAAATCCCTATACGGTGTTGATCACGGGTATCGGTCCGCGTAACGATTTCCATCAGATCAAAATTGAATATCCTTTAAAAAATCCTTCAGAAATCAGTTTGACCAGAAGAGAAAATGAAATCCTGACCTTGATTGCCAAAGGGTATTCCGGACCGGAAATCTCAAAAATGCTTATTATTTCGGAACATACCGTACGCACACACCGTAAAAATATTTTAGCCAAAACCAATTCCAGAAACAGCAAAGAACTCCTGAGGAAAGCTTTTGAATGCGGCCTGATCTAAAAGTGAATGTTCAATTTGCTTCGCACTGAATTGTAGGTATAATTGATGCTACTTTGTTCGAATGAAGTATTGAAAATTCACTATTAAGTAGCCATTGTAAAACCTTCCTGATAAATCTCAGCTGGGAAATCCGGTGTAAAACCTGTACCTTTATTTCGATGGAAAGGATGATTTTACAGCCTCGTTTCAAGGATTCGGAACATTTTAAAAATTTCTGGACCATGGGCAATGGAAAAATGCTGCTGGATTTTTCCGGAGCAAAAGTGAGCTTTGATAATTTCAAACAGTTTTCCCCTTACTTTTACCATGTGGATGAAGTTGGGGACCAGGTTGTCAGAGATATTTATTTCAAAAAGAATTTTCATGATGCGTCAAAAGAAATGGAAGGCTATATCCGCAACGGAGTTTCCGGACAGGATGAAGTGCCCGAAAGCGTAAAACAGCTTTTCCGTCAAACCCAGAGTATTCCCGGCTGGCTGGATTACGAGCTTATCAAAAAAGGCGCGGAACTCTGCATGAGAAGCAATCTCGACGCCCTGATTTCCCTCCGCGATTACTGCCTGATGGGAGGATACGATTTTGCTTATCTCAATAAGCCGCTTATTGCCACCGAAGCCCTGAAAAAAGGTGCTGTAAAACGTCTTTCTGAAACCCTGGATTTCTGGATCAACGTCACCCGATATGGTGCTTTGGAAATTCATAACAAAGGTTACGAATTTGCCATTAAAACCCGGCTGATTCATTCTTATGCCAGGCTTTCCATCAGGAAACATTATCCCAACTGGGATACTGAAAACTGGGGCGAGCCGATTAATTCATGGGATATGACGGCCACCTACATTGGCTTCAGCCTGGTTTTTATGCACAGTCTGCATAAATTAGGTGCTCAGATTTCTGAAGAAGAGGAAAAGGGGCTGTTTCATCTCTGGAAATATGTTGGCTACCTGCTCGGCATTCCTGAACTTCTTTTGCCGAATGATAAAAAAGAAGCAACCCGGTACTTTTATCTGTGGACTTCCATTCAGCCTCCTGCGGATGAGGATTCGGTCTTGCTGGCCCATTCCCTCCTTGATGAATCCCTCATTAATCCTGCTCTTAAATACGGGTTCCAGAGAAGAAATCTCCGCTATCTTCACATTTGCTGCACCTGGTTTTTGTTGGACAATGAAGTCTGCAAGAGGCTTCAGATTCCTGAAGTGGCCGGCCGGAAAGTATTTCCATTGGTGAAACGGACCATCACGAAGATATACGAAAAAACCGTAAGCCGGGACGCGAGAATCAGGAAAGGAAACCAGTCGCAGATGAAGGTGCTGAGCGATTATCACCGCATTATGCAGGGTTCGAATTTTCACTGATTTTTTTATGCCAAATACGCTGTATTTTCACCCCAAAAAATGCAAAACATTATCTTTCGGTATACTAAATCCGACTCATCCAAGCTTTAAAATACACAAAAATTTTAAAAATCTTTGATTTTTACTTGTACTCCCGGCATCTTATTCTGGCCTCTTGAAGGAATCTGAATATGATTTTGGTTCCTTTCCGGGATGACAAACTTTGCATTAAATTTTTACAATAATAAAACGATATTAAAATATATAACTCCGCTTTCTAATTTCCCGCCAATGCCCTAGCCGGGATTGCAGCGGAAATCCTTTTTTGAAGAAAAAGATTGCAGCGGAAAGCGCGAAAAAGCTCCTGAGAAAAGCCATCCGGGACGGCATTGAAAAATCTTAAAATTTTATATTTTTTTTAACTATAAAAACAGGCCTGCGTGGTAGATATTATTAGTTTTTGACGTTAAATTTTCGTATTTTTGATCAATTATTTAAACAACAGATGAGTAATATAGACGACAAGAAAAAAGCACTGGCTCTGGTGCTGGACAAACTAGATAAAACATACGGAAAAGGTACTGTAATGACTTTGGGCGACAGTGCCATAGATACGAATATCGAAGTCATCCCTTCAGGATCTTTAGGATTGGACATTGCTCTTGGAGTAGGTGGTTACCCGAGAGGAAGGATTATTGAGATCTACGGTCCTGAATCTTCCGGTAAAACGACTCTAACGCTCCATGCTATTGCCGAGGCCCAGAAAGCCGGTGGAATCGCGGCATTTATTGATGCGGAGCATGCTTTCGACCGGGGATATGCCGGAAAACTGGGGATCGATCTGGAAAACCTGATCATTTCGCAGCCGGACAACGGGGAACAGGCATTAGAAATCGCCGATAACCTGATCCGTTCAGGAGCGATTGACATCGTGGTTATTGACTCCGTAGCAGCGCTTACGCCAAAAGCGGAAATCGAAGGGGAAATGGGAGATTCCAAAATGGGTCTTCATGCAAGATTGATGTCCCAGGCATTGAGAAAGCTTACTGCAACAATCAACCGAACCAAGTGTACGGTTATCTTCATCAACCAGCTGAGAGAAAAAATCGGGGTGATGTTCGGAAATCCGGAAACCACTACCGGTGGTAATGCTTTGAAATTCTATGCTTCGGTAAGGGTAGACATCAGAAAGGCGAGTGCCCCTATTAAAAACGGTGATGAGGCGATCGGAAGCCGGGTGAAGGTGAAAATCGTGAAAAACAAAGTAGCGCCGCCTTTTAAAATGGCCGAATTTGACATTATGTACGGGGAAGGCGTTTCCAAAACGGGAGAAATCCTGGACCAGGCTGTAGAACAGGGGATCGTAAAGAAAAGCGGTTCGTGGTTTAGCTACGAGGAAACGAAGCTTGGACAGGGCCGTGATGCAGTGAAGGATGTTCTAAAAGATAATCCTGAACTTGCAGAAGAACTGGAAAATAAAATCAAAGAAGAAATTGCGAATAAAAAACAGTAATTTCTGAGATTTATTAAATAAAAAAACCGGCGTAGCTTTGCTCCGCCGGTTTTTTTATGCATTATTCATTAAGGTTTTTCGTCCGTTAATTCAAATCCCCAGTCTTTTCCTTTTTGGGTAGCCGGAATGCCTTTGGTCATCCACACCGGAGCCTTGGCACCCTTCAGGTAATAATCGAAGAACTGTTGTTCGCGGATCTGGATGTCTTTCCGGTTCTGACGTTTGATCAAGTTATGGTCGTCGCCGTTATAATTCAGCAGCCAGGCCGGTTTTCCGAGACGTCGTAAAGCGGTAAACATTTCAATCCCCTGATACCAGGGCACAGCACCATCTTTATCGTTGCTCATGATCACCACCGGCGTTTTCACCTGATCCATGGCAAACAGCGGTGAATTTTTAATATAAAGGTCCGGTGCTTCCCAGAGGGTTTTCCCCAACCGGCTCTGTGATTTTTCATACTGAAACTGGCGGTTCATGCCGGAAGACCAGCGGATTCCCCCGTAAGCGGACGTCATGTTGACGACCGGCGCACCCGTCCAGGCCGCTGCATACCTATCCGTATGGGCAATCAGGTAGGCAACCTGATAACCGCCCCAGCTTTGTCCCTGGATTCCTATTTTCGTCCCGTTTACCCATGGGTTCTGTTTTAGATACTCAACACCGGAATTGATGTATTCCATGGCAGATTCTCCCGGCTGGCCGTTGGTATATGAAATATCCGGGGTGAACACCAGGTAGCCGTTACTTACAAAATATGAAATGTTCAATCTGGAAGGTGTCGGAGCCGGTGCCACATACCGGTTCAGGTTGTCCGAAAGCTTTTCATAAAAATACACGATCATCGGATATTTTTTAGCGGGATCGAAATTTTCCGGTTTATAGAGAAGCCCTGAAGAAGTATTTCCTTTGAGTGTAGTCCAGTGTATAAGTTCGCCCGTTCCCCAATTGTAAAGGGCCTGTTGCGGATTGGTACCGCTCAGTTTCTGCTGCACCGAGAAATCCGAGGTGACAAAAATATCAGGCGATTGGGTGTAGGATTCTTTAACCAGAATATATTCATCCGCATTTTTAGCTTTCTGAACGCTGCGGTAGCCCCAGACATCTTCCATCTTCACGTTTACAGGATCAGTGTTCGACCGGATTGAGGTTTTAAAAATCCCGTTGGCTTTTGTTGTATTGTCAAATGCCGATAAATAGACCGGAGATTTCCGGTTCAGGCTTTTAATATCTTTATCTAAATCGTAAGTTTCAAACGTGATTTTATTTTTGCGGCCGAAACCGTTGGTGATATTTCTGGGCTTCTTTGAACCATTGAGGAAAAACTCCCAAAGGTCATAGCGGTCGCGGATAATCACCGATTCATCATTCTCCGTCCAGGATGCGATGCCGTAAGCTCCGGGAAAGTCGGGCATATCAAATTCTTCGTCTACGAATGAGACCGTCAAGCCGTCAGTCAGCGGTTTGGTCTTTTTCGTTTCCACATTATAGCTCAGCCACTGCCCTTTTTCACGGTCAAAGATCACGACAAATTTTCCCAGCGGAGACGGCGCTGCCGAGCCGTTCAGGTTTTTCACAATCTCCGTTCGCTTCCCTGTTTTGTTATCGATAATATAATAGGTCTTTTTGGTTGCACCTTCCCACTGTGAGGCAATCCTGTTGTTTATGCTGGTACTTCCCAATACAAATTCTGCGTTGCCTTCATTCACCAGACGCAGGGTATCCAGGTCTTCCCCGTCGATGTTAACGAAGAAATCCGGTTTTTCCGTTTGCATAACGGCCACGTAGGATTTTTTAAGATCATTTTTCAGTTCTTTCAGCTGTACCGTCTGCAGGTAATCGTCTTTGTAATTCCAGACATCCACCACTGCATGGTCATTGGCAATCATCGCCGTATCTTTGGCCACCGGTTTCGGAGCGACCCCGAAGTACAGTTGTTTCCCGTTCCTGCTGAATACAGGTAACCGGTTTTCGGAAATCACCCAGTTCTTTTTCATCCGGGCATGATTATCGGTGAGTGCTTGCTGCTTTTTTTGTTTAACATTAAAATAATACAGCTGATATTGCTTTACCAGATCATTCTGCGCAGAAGAAGTCCCGACAAATGCCAGTTGGCTTCCTGCTTCGTCAAAAGCCAATTGAGAAAAATCACCTTCCATTTCCGAGATGTTCCGAACGGATCCCGTTTCAAGGTCAACGATCTGAACGGTTTCCAAAGGATACTTCTTTGGTTTGGATTTATCAGTGCTTTTTTTATCGGCAGGCTTTATATCGGCAGAATCTTTTTTTTCCTCTTTGTTTTTACTGATTTTCTCTTCCTGCTTTTTAGTAACGAAAACCAGCTGCTTGCCGTTTTTGCTGAATTCATAACGCACGACGTCATTGTAAGTGGCTGTTTTTCCGTCCGCCAGGTTTCGTACCGCCAGCTGCAACGGCTTGGTGTTTTTATCTTCTTCATTTTTGTCATCACCTTCCTTTTCAGCATCATCCGAAGATTTATCTTTTAGGTTTTCCAGCAGATAAGCAATATGGGAACCTCCTTTCTCAGGAATTTTAAATCCTTTGACATTCGGAATCTTTTCTGTTTTGCCGCCTGCAAAATCAACAATCGCCAAAGTATCTTTTGCGAGCTTATTCTGCCTGAGCTTTTTATCTTTTACGGCTTTAATGTCTTTGTAAAACGGACGGATCTGGAAAACGGCAAATCTTGAATCGCCTGTAAATTCAGGCCGTACGCCTCTCGGGAATTTTTTAGTGTTCCTGTTCTTAACCGAATAGAAAAAGAGATTAGGATTTCCTTCCTGAACATCTACCGAATAAGCAACCCACTTTCCGTCGTTGGAGATCTTTCTCGTCCCGATGTTCTGCCAGCCGTCATATACGGAATGATCAAGCGGCTTTTTCTGTCCATACATCAAACAGTTCACGATAAACATCATAAAAACTGAATATTTCAAATTCATTATCATCTAAATTTTTAAAAATTAAAAATAAGCTATTTCAATGATACCGCCATGGGGCATCCTTGCCTGATAAGAAACAATGCCAAAATGTCAGTTTATTGTAAACGGTATTTTTTTTGAGAAATCAAAGGAGATTAAAAAACAAAAATTATTATGACTAAAGGAAATATTAATGTATCGGTGGAAAACATTTTTCCGCTAATTAAGAAATTTCTTTACAGTGACCACGAAATCTTTTTGAGAGAATTAATTTCCAACGCTACGGATGCTACTTTAAAATTAAAGCATTTAACGAGCATCGGCGAAGCCAAAGTTGAGTACGGAAATCCTAAGATTGAAGTGAAAATTGATAAAGAAAACAAAACACTTACAATTATCGACCAGGGAATCGGGATGACCGGTGAAGAGGTTGAAAAATACATCAACCAGGTGGCTTTTTCAGGAGCTGAAGAGTTTCTGGAAAAATACAAGGATACGGCGAAAGATTCGGGAATCATCGGGCATTTCGGGCTTGGGTTCTACTCCGCCTTTATGGTGGCTGAGAAAGTGGAAATCGTAACGAAGTCCTACAAAGATGCACCTGCGGTGCGATGGATCTGCGACGGCAGCCCGGAATTCACTTTAGAAGAAACCGCAGATAAATCTGAAAGAGGAACTGAAATTATCCTGTACATCGCCGAAGATTCCACCGAATTCCTTGAAGAAAGCAAAATCCGTGAACTGTTGCTGAAATACAACAAGTTTATGCCGGTGCCGATTAAGTTCGGAACCAAGACGCATACGCTGCCTTTACCGGAAGATGCCCCTGAAGATGCCGTAGCCGAAACGGAAGAGATAGACAACATCATCAACAACCCTACTCCGGCCTGGACGATCGCGCCAAGCGAGCTGACCAATGAGGACTATATGAAGTTCTACCACGAGCTGTACCCGATGCAGTTTGAGGAACCTCTGTTCAATATCCATTTAAATGTGGATTATCCGTTCAATTTAACCGGGGTTTTATTCTTCCCAAAACTAAGCAATAATTTAAATATTGAAAAAGACAAAATCCAGCTGTATCAGAACCAGGTTTTCGTAACGGATGAAGTAAAAGGCATTGTTCCGGACTTCCTGATGCTGCTTCGCGGAGTGATCGATTCTCCGGATATCCCGTTGAACGTATCGCGTTCTTATCTGCAGGCTGACGGTGCCGTGAAGAAAATTTCATCGTACATCACGAAAAAAGTAGCCGACAAAATGGCTTCCCTGATCAATGAAAACCGTGAAGATTACGAGAAGAAATGGAACGACATTAAAGTGGTGATCGAATACGGCATCGTAACAGAGGAAAAATTCGCTGAAAAATCCGATAAGTTTACGTTATATCCGACGACCGACGGAAAATATTTCCTTTGGAATGAGCTGGAAGAGAAAATCAAGCCGAACCAGACGGATAAAGACGGAAAACTAATCGTTCTTTATGCTTCCAATGCGGATGAACAGCATTCTTACATTCAGGCCGCAAAAGACAAAGGCTATGAAGTGCTTTTGATGGATTCACCGATTATCCCTCACGTGATCCAGAAACTGGAAACGTCAAAAGACAAGATTTCTTTTGCCAGAGTAGATGCGGATCACATCAACAACCTGATTAAAAAGGACGAGCCTGTGATTTCCAAACTGAACGAAACCGAAAAAGAATCGCTGAAGAAAAATGTGGAGGAGTCTATCGGTGACGGGAAATTTACGGTTCAGCTGGAAGACCTCGACAGCGGTGATGCTCCGTTCACGATTACCCAGCCGGAATTCATGAGAAGAATGAAAGACATGCAGGCCACCGGCGGCGGAATGTTCGGTATGGGCGGTTTCCCGGAAATGTACAACCTGGTGGTGAATTCCAACAGCGAATTTGCCGGGCAGATCCTGAAAACGGAAGATGCCGATGAAAAAGCAGGATTAATCAAGCATGCACTGGATCTTGCCAAACTTTCCCAGAATCTACTGAAAGGAAAAGAGCTTACCGACTTCATCCAGAGAAGTTATAAGCAACTGGAAAAATAAATTGACGATCTTTTATAGGAACCCCCGGCGGAGCTTTGCTCCGCCGGGGGTTTTATATCTTTACCTAACTTGACTTCAGTCGTATTTTACTTATTCAATGGATTATTGAATCTAAGATAAAGGTAAGGCTATTGAGTCAGGATTTTAAATAGAATTCATCTTGATAGAATGACAAATAATTACCAACACCTTTAATGGAAACTTCCGGCATCCGGCTTAATATATGCTTTCATTATACCGTTTCTGATAGGATTCTATCTTATCCTATAAAAAAGCCGTCCCTTTGGGACTTTAAAAACAACAAGAATCCGACCGTATTTAGATTACATCCATCTGGTTACTGAAGCGAAAAATTAGAACAACGGCTATTCAGTCGAGGTTTTATATAGAATGACAAACGATTTCATCAGCACTATCCGTAATCATATTTCTGACAAAAGAAACTGCCCGCTTCCCTATTCCAGCCTTTTAACCTGATTTATACGTTGATTTCATGTTATTTGCTAATCATCTTTTCGATAGATAAAATAATTTTTCCGGAATGATCTTTCATGGCTTCCAGA
>JAKOOG010000334.1 GCA_022701545.1 Weeksellaceae bacterium
GAACCATTAACTAATTAGTCAAATAATAAATTATGAAAACGAAAATTTCTTTGTTTCTGATGATTTTTTTCTCTGTGATTGCTTTTGCACAGAAAACGGTTTCAGGGAAAATCACGGATGAAGACGGAGTTGGAATTCCCAGTGCCAGCGTGACGGTAGAGGAGCCGGGGAAGGATGCCATCCTTGCTTACGGGATTACCAATTCGAAAGGGGAATACAAAGTCACCTTCACGTCTGCAGAATCCAATGTAGACCTTAAAGTAAAGGCGTTCAACCAAAAATCCGTGACCAGGCAGATCAGCAACAGCGATCAGACCCTGAACTTTAAAATGGACTCCGAAGCAACCGAGATCAAGGAAGTAAAGCTTAAGACCAAAATGGTGACTGCCAGAGGTGACACCATTTCTTATGACCTGAAAGCTTTCGACAGCAAAAGCGACAGAACCCTGGCGGACGTTTTGAGGAAAATGCCGGGAATTGAAGTCAATACAGACGGAACCATCCTTTATCAGGGAAATGCCATTAATAAATTTTACGTCAACGGAAAAGACCTAATGGAAGGCGGCTACGGAACGATCAACAACTCGCTTCCGAAAGATGCCGTACAGAAAGTGGAAGTCCTGGAAAACCACCAGCCGGTAAAGATTTTACAGGATAAAGTGCCTTCGGATCAGGCAGCCATCAACATCAAGCTTAAAAACTCCGTGACCATGACCGGAAGGGGAGAAGTAGGTGTCGGCGCCAGCCCGCTGTTGTGGAACATCAAGCTGACCCCGATGTTTTTCGGGCAGAAAAGCCAGTGGGTAGTCAATTACAAAACCAATAATGTCGGCGAGCAGGTGGAAAACGAAGGGAATATCTTATCCTTCGGGAACAGGTTTGAAGGGAGAAGGATCAACGCAACCCAAAACGACTGGCTGAATGTAGAGAACGCAAGCACCCCGAATCTTCCGGTAAAAAGATACCTGATGAACAACGTACATTATTTATCGGCCAATTACCTGACCAATATCGATAAGAAAAAAGAATGGGAACTGAAAGCCAATGCCAATTACACCAATAATGCAGTGGAAAGGGAATCTTACAGTGAACAGAATTATTTTAACGGAACATCCAATACGGTAAATATTTTAAATAATTTTTATACTGACAAGGCAAAGGGAGAATTAATCTTTACTAAAAATGCGAAAAAAGGATTCTTCAAAAATACCACCAGCTTTTCACAGTACTGGAATGCAGACAGAGGCATTGCAGACCGGACAGATACGGACAAAGGAATACAAAGACATGGTGAGGAAGCACTGGAATCTCCTACCACTTCTTTCCAGAACTCATTAAGTACCATCATTCCATGGAAAGAAAAAATGGTGAATGTCTTATCTTATATCAGCTATCAGACGGACCGGCAGACCCTGGACGTTACTCCTGCGTCCTATCTTGATATTCCGGGATTTAATGTAGGCCCATATGCAGAAACCGTTAGACAGAATTTAAGGCTTAAAACCTTTGAGGCCAATCATTCTGCTAATATTGGATTTTCCAAAAAAGGCTGGACCTTTACACCGGAAATCGGATTTAATTTTAAATCTACGGATTTAAATTCAGCACTTACAAAACTTGAGGAAGGAACGTATTTTGGTTACGGACAGAATTATTACAATGATCTGAAATATACAACGGCAACCCCTTACGGAAGCGTAGGGGTAAATTACAAGAGTGATTCCTGGATGTTATATGCTAATTTCCCGGTGAATTCCAATAATATTAAAGCAGATGATCCGGTAAGGCTGGTTTCAAGAGAATTGAATAAAGTTACATTTGAACCAAGCATTTTTGCCCAATATACCTTTGCTTCTTTCTGGAAAGCATCGGCCAATGCCAATATCAACAATAATTTCGGTGAAATCAATACCGCATATTCAGGACTGATCATGACAAGTCCGGCGGGAATTAATGCCATGGATCCTAAAAATCCTATTCCTCAAAATAACAATAAATCAGCAGGAACCAGGATTGAATACAGAAACCCGCTCAACAATTTGTTTTTCAATGTCAACTACAGATTTTCCGATGCAAGGAGAAACCTGATTTCCAATCCGACCATTATTTCAGGATATTCTTTCATGAGCTATATTGAACAGGAAAATCATGTGTTGAGCAATACCTACAGTGCGGAAGTTGGAAAGTATTTCCCTAAATTCAAGACGAACGCTTCATTAAGCTACAACAACACGACTTCTACCTCGGATGCTTTTCTTAATGACAGATCTTTTACTAATAAAAACAATGGTCAGTCTTTCGGTGTGAAATTCAACAATACTTATTTTAGCTGGATGAGCGTCGATTATAATGCCAGTTTTAGAAAGACGAAGCAGACGAGCACAGGAAATGTGAATTCCAATGCTACAACCACAGGATTCAACCATAATCTTGCCTTATTCTTTTACCCGATTGAAAATCATACCATCGGATTCAACTGGGATCAGGTAAATACCAATGCGCAAAATCAAAAGTATCACAACGGATTCTATGATGTATCTTATCAGTTTACCTGGGCTAAGAAGAAAATAGATTTTGAACTGAAATGGATGAATATCGCGAATAAAAAAGTATTTGAAACATTTGATATTAATACCATCAATACATCATTTACGAGATATTTACTCCGCCCGAGCCAGGTGATGTTTACCGTAAAATTCAACTTTAAATAAAAATAACAAAACCAATCTCAACGAGATTGGTTTTTTGTTCCTTGCAGAGTAAAACGGCTTACCGGAATAAAAGGTTTATCCAAATGAAACAGAATAACCTTTTGGAAATCAAATAAAACAGATCAGGATGAAAATAAAATCTTAAAATAGTGTAACAAAATAAATAAACCGTGAACTAATAGTATAAACAATCATATTACAATGAAAAATCTCTTTTCAATATTCTTTGTTGTCCTGTTTGCATTTGTCGGTGCCCAGAACAATGATTCAAAGGAAACGGCCAACCGTTTTTTCTATGAGCTTACCTTTAAGCCGAAAAAAGACTCTGCCAAGCTTGAGAAAGTAATCATGGCACTGGACATTGTTAAAGACAGATCCATTTACCGCGACTATACGGCCATCGGCCAGGATTCGATCCTTAAAGTCCAGATGGATGCCATGCAGAAAGCGGGCGTGTTCAAAGATCTGTCCAAATCCTTTAAAATGCCTAAGTTTTCAGAAAAGATCGTGAAGACGTATCCTGATATGAAAATGCAGTATATCGAAAGAGTGGCGAACGGGTTCACCCCAATGAACCTGGGTTATACCGAAACCATAAAATTCGACTGGAAAATTTCCAATGACAAAGCAAAAATCGGAGCCTACAACGCCCAAAAAGCAACCACCGAATTCGGCGGAAGAACATGGACGGCCTGGTTCAGTACAGAACTGCCTTTCCAGGACGGACCGTATAAATTTTCAGGGCTTCCGGGGCTGATCGTAAAAATTGAAGATCAGGACAAGAACTACTCCTGGGTGCTTCAGGGAAATAAAAAAGTTCCGAACTGGGAAGAACTGACTTACATGGAAAAAATTTCAAACGTAGGAACTAAGGTAACGGAAATGCCGCGTGAAAAATTCGAAAAAACATTCAACGACTTCAAAAAAGATCCTTTTGCATCGGCAAGACCGATGATGACCCAGGAAATCATGTCCAGAACGATTCCGGGAATGGACGGAACCATCGGGGATATGATGAAGAAGCAGGAGAAAATGTACAAGGATTTCTTTAATGCCAACGATAATCCGATCGAAATCAATCAGAAGCCTGTTGCGGAAAAGAAGAAAAAATAACATTCATATTAACTAATTATATTAAATCAACCCAAATGTTTCCACGCATTTGGGTTGATTTTTTTCATAGCCTGACGTTATTTAGATTAAATTTAAATAGCGTATATTTGCAGACACAAAAATCCTGGCTTTGAAAGATAGAGGTTTACATAAGTTGAGTGGTTTTCCCAAAAACAAGATGGGAAAGATACTGGGGTATGATAACGACAGCCTGAAAATGCCCAACAAAATCATTGAAATGGGGCTTCTTCCCGAAACCGCTTTCCGGATTTTGTACCAGGCACCTTTCAGTGGGCCGATGTATGTGGAATTCGGGGATGAAAAAAGCCGTATCGCCCTTCGTGAGGAAGAAGGCAACTATATTATTGTTGAAGAATTGAATTGATGCAGGACAGTCAGAAAAAACAGGTGCTTTTAGTCGGAAACCCGAACGTGGGGAAGTCGACGGTCTTCAATGCCTTAAGCAACAAAAAGCAGAAAACCGGAAACTATGCCGGGGTTACTGTAGCCAGCCATTCCGGGACCTACACCTACCAAAACGAGGAGGTGGAAATCATCGATTTGCCGGGTTCCTACAGCATTTATCCCAGTTCTGAAGACGAAGCCATCTTTTCCAAATTCCTGATCGACGAACAGAAGAACTATGCCGGGGTTATCTATATCCTTGAAGCATTAAGCCTGAAAAGAGGGCTGCTGCTGTTTCAGCAGATTCAGGATCTCGGGATTCCGATGATCTTGGTTGTTAACCAGATCGACCAGGCGGAAAGAAGAGGGATTACAATTGATATTCAGAAATTTTCCGAAGCTTTAGGCATAAAAATCATTCAGACCAATGCCAAAGAGCAAATTGGAATCGATGACATCAAAGAGGCCGTTCTTCATAACGAATTTGTAAAAACAGACCGGGTTTCTTTTGAAACACCGAACGAGCATAAAGATTTTATTCAGAAATTAGCTTCCCATAAGGGTTTTGATAACGAATACAAAGCCTGGATGAGCCTTTCCTTAGGAACGGATCTGGGCAGGATTGAATCCATTGTCGGACTGATCGAAGAGCCGGATTCCAAAAGCATGGTGCCCAAAAGGCTTCAGGTGCAGGAAACGGTACGGAGGTATCAGCATGTAGATAAAATCTTGGCGGATGTTATCACTAAAAAGCCTCAGTTCAAAGAACTTTTAACGGAAAAATTAGATAAAGTCCTGGTTCATAAATTCTGGGGATATGTGGTTTTTTTGATGATTCTGCTGGTGATTTTCCAGAGTGTGTTTTTCCTGGCTGAATATCCGATGAACTGGATCGAAAGTTTCTTTTCCGGGTTAGCTGCTTTTACTTCGGAATATTTACCGGAAGGCCCGGTCAATTCTCTGATTTCCAACGGGATTGTTCCCGGAATCGGCGGGATTGTGGTCTTTGCGCCCCAGATCGGAATTCTTTTGTATTTTCTGTATCTCCTTGAAGATTCGGGATATATGGCGCGGGTGGTCTTCCTGATGGACCGGCTTTTGCGGCCGTTCGGATTAAACGGAAAAAGTATTGTCCCGTTGGTTTCAGGAACGGCATGTGCGATTCCGGCAGTCATTTCTACCCGTAATATCGAAAACCTCAAGGAGAGGTTGCTCACGATTCTGGTAACGCCTTTTATGACCTGTTCGGCAAGGCTTCCGGTATACAGCATCATTATCGGGCTTATTATTTCGGACGGCTCTTTCTTAGGCATAAAATACAAGGCTTTGGTATTGATGAGCATGTATCTGCTTGGTTTTTTGGTGGCGCTTTTCTCGGCAGCAGTTCTTAAAAGATTTATTAAAAATAAAGGAAAAACCTATCTGGTGATGGACTTACCGACCTATAAAAAACCGCTTTTTCTTTATGATTTCAAAATGGTTTTGGGTAAGGTCTGGGAATTTATTACCGGTGCCGGGAAAATTATTTTCATTGTCAGCATTATCATCTGGTTCCTGAGCTATTTCGGACCGAAACAGAGCCCGGATCAGTTTGTGGCAACTAATGTTGAACTTGATCATTCGTACCTCGCTAAAATGGGTAAAGGCATTGAGCCGGTTATCGCACCGTTGGGTTACGACTGGAAAATGGGGGTGGGAATCCTGACCAGCTTTGTGGCGAGAGAAGTTTTTGTAGGAACCATGTCTACCTTATACAGCCTGGAAGATGATGCTCCGGAAGTGAAAGTAATTGATAAAATGAGACGCGATGTAAAACCGAACGGCGAAAAAGTCTTCAGTTTTGCCACAGGAGTCTCCGTACTTTTGTTTTATGCATTTGCAATGCAGTGTGTTTCCACACTGGCAGTAGTCTACAGAGAAACCAAAAGCTGGAAATGGACCGGCCTGCAGGTGGCGATGATGACCGGTTTGGCCTACTTTGTGTCGATGATAGCTTATCAGATCTTAAAATAATGGATACTTCACTTATCTTACAATACATCATTGTTCTGCTCATCGTTGCATTCGCCTGCTATTCCTTATTCAGGATCCTCAGGAAGAATTTCGCACCGAAAAAATTCAGCTCCAAAAGAACCGGCTGCGACAAGGATTGCGGTTGTTCTTAGCTTAACTGATTTTATTAAAAAAATATAGGCCGCTTCAATGCGGCTTTTTTATTTGGTATTAAATCGGATGCTTTATTTTCCGATATCAATCCGGGGTTTTATTTGTATTTTTGAATAAAATTAACGCCATTTCCCAGCATCGGCAAAATGGTTTCACTAGGAATTTATAAATAAAAAATAGTAAAATGTCATTAATAAAAAGTATTTCAGGGATCCGCGGAACCATTGGCGGAAAAGTGAATGATAACCTGACGCCGCTGGACGTGGTGAAATTCACTTCCGCATTCGGAACCTGGCTGCAGAACAATAAAAATAAAAAAGACCTGACGCTGGTAATCGGAAGAGATGCCAGAATCTCAGGACAGATGGTTTCTTCATTAGTTTCCGCAACGCTGCAGGGGCTTGGGATCCACGTAGTGGATCTGGGACTGTCTACAACACCCACGGTTGAGATTATGGTTCCCGAATTGAAGGCGGACGGCGGCATTATTCTTACCGCTTCCCACAACCCGAAACAGTGGAACGCGCTGAAACTCTTGAACGACAAAGGGGAATTCATCAGCGGTGAAAACGGAGCAGACGTACTGGCGTTGGCTGAAAGTGAAGATTTCAATTACGCGGAAGTAGATGACCTGGGAAAATACGAGACCCGGGATGACGCTTTCGATATCCATATTCAGCAGATTTTGAATCTGCCGATGGTAGATGCGGAAGCTATTAAAGCAAAGAAATTTAAAGTAGTGCTGGATGCGGTAAACTCTACAGGAGGAATCGCCATTCCGTTGCTGTTGGATCAACTGGGCTGTGAAACAGTGAAATTATACTGTGAGCCGACGGGCCATTTCCCGCATAACCCGGAACCGCTGAAAGAGCATTTGGGCGACATCTGTGAACTGGTAAAAAAAGAAGGTGCCGATTTCGGAATCGTTGTCGATCCGGATGTCGACAGGCTGGCTTTAATCGATGAAAAAGGCGAAATGTTCGGCGAAGAATATACCCTGGTTGCCGTAGCGGATTATTTGTTAAAGCATAAAAACGGAGTAGCCGTTTCCAACCTTTCTTCAAGCCGTGCTTTACGGGATGTTGCTCAGGGGCACCATTCGGAATATTTTGCCAGTGCAGTGGGAGAAGTAAATGTAGTGACCCTGATGAAGGAAAAAAATGCCGTGATCGGAGGTGAAGGAAACGGAGGAATCATTTATCCGGATCTTCATTACGGAAGGGATTCTTTGGTAGGAGTAGCTTTGTTTTTAACGCACCTGGCGAAAGAAAATAAAACCGTTTCCGAAATGAGGGCAGGCTATCCAGGCTATTTCATGGGGAAAAAGAAAATTGAGCTTACTCCTGAAATCGATGTAGACGGTATTTTATCTCAAATGGAAAAGGAATATCAGAATGAAGAAGTATCTACCGTAGACGGAGTAAAGATAGATTTTGAAAACAACTGGGTACACCTCAGAAAATCCAACACGGAACCGATTATCAGAATTTATACGGAAGCCGGATCGCAGGAAGAGGCGGATCAGTTAGGAGACGATATCATCGCAAAGATCAGAAGTCTGATCGCATAAAATACTAAGAACGGAACAAAAAGTTCCGTTCTTTTTTCTAACTGATGTAATCCTTTAATGGTGATCAGGCATTGTGATAATCAATCTTTATTAAAACGTTAAATTATTGCTAATTCCTTTCTTTTTATCCACAATGATTGGGTGATGATGTTCTTTTTACTATCTTTAAAATAGAAATTTACGAAAGGGAATGTCAAAAAAATTTCGCAACTTTGCATACCTTTTGAATATTAAATTTCAGGAGTAATATTAATTTAAAAAGTTTATCGAGGTTTGTAAGCATATTCAGACATTGATTGACTAAGGATACAAGTATTGGAAGAGTATTTTGGAAATGAACTTGTAAAGAAGTTCGAAGAAATGATGGATAACCATGATGAGTTCTACTTCGATACCGAAGAACTGGAAGACATCATTGTTTATTATCTGGAGCTCGGAGATTTTAATTATGCCGATGTAGCGGTTAATTACGGCCTGAAGCTCCATCCCAATTCTCTGGATATCAAGATCAAAAAGCTTGAGATCCTTCTGGAATGGGAAGATTATAATACTTCGAAAGCACTGATTGATGAGCTGAAAGGTTCCTCTATGGAAAACACCGATTTCCTGGTGTGCTACGCGAAGTACTATTCGAATCTGGGAAACCCTAAAAAATCCATTGAAATTTGTAAAAAAGCATTAGAGTTGAGGGAAGAGGAAAATTTCCTTCACAACTTTATTGCAGATGAATATGTGAATCTGGGAGACCCTTTTAACGCTCTTAAACATTACAAAAAAGCGCTTAAAGAAGATCCTACGGATGAGTATTCCCTGGAGAACTGCATGGTGTGTTTTGCGGACCTGAATAAGAGTGATGAGGCGATTGCCTTTCTGAACGAGTACCTGGACGAATTCGCCTATTCTGAAATAGCGTGGTTCGAATACGGGCAGTTTTATTTCAACAGGAAAAATTACGAAGAAGCCATTAAAGGGTATGATTACCTTCTGGCTATTAATTCTAGTTCGGTAGGAGTATATGCCAACAAGGCGGCCTGCTATGAAGCCTTGGGGCAGTATAAAAAAGCAATTGAAGTTTATGAGGAAATGCTTGAGCTGGAATACACCAAAGCATTTACCTTTTACAAAATCGGACTTTGTTATAAAGCATTAAAACAGCCGATTGTCGCTTTGAATGCCTTTCAGAAATCGCTGAGGGAAGATCCTCAGTTTTATCTGGCGATGATGGAGCAGTCCTACATCTACGAAGAAATGGGCGGTATGACGGAAGCCCTGCATTTTGCAAAAGAAGCGACCCTTCTTAATGAGAATAACCTGGATTACCAGAAAAGGCTGGCTTTTTTATTCATCGATTCCGGAAAGTTTGAAGAAAGCCTTTCCTGTCTTAAAAAGCTGGTGGATGCGGAACCGACAAGATTTTACAACTGGTACGCCTATTCGGAAGTGCTGATGCTGCTGGGAGAATATGAAGAGGCCGTAACGCTTTTAAACAACGCTTTAAAAGCACATAACCGGGCCGAACTGTATTACCAGCTGAGCAACTGCTACTTCAATCTGAAAGACCAGGAAAAAGGAATAGAGTCGCTTCATAAAGCGTTGGAACTGGATCCTTCCTTGGTGACGGATATGCAGAAGAAATATCCTTTCATCAAAGACGAGGTAAAAAAAGTAAAGGCTAAAGTGAAGAAGAGGAATTCATAAAAAAACGGAAATTTAATTTCACGTTTTAAGAAGATCTTCTGAAATTATTACACTCAGATATAAATCCTGCAGCGATGCAGGATTTTATTTTTGAATGACATTCGGTTTCGCTCTTAGAAAAATCAGTCCGGCAATAATGATTCCTGCGCCGACAAACTGCATGACGGAAAGTTTTTCGCCGTCCAGGACGCCCCAGATAATGGCTACGATCGGCATCAGCAAAGTAACTGTAGAAGCAAACAGCGGAGAAGAAACCTTGAGCAGGCGGTAGTTCATCATCATGGCCAGCCCGGTTCCGAAGACGGATAACAGGCTTACGAACATCAGTCCGGTAAGATGATTTTCATCTAAACTGAACGTCGAGAAAAATCCGGTAAAAGTCAATGCTATAAGCGATGGGAAAAACAGCACAAAGGAAAATACGAAAGCCGATAATACGGTAGATGAAACTTCCATCAGTCTGGATTTCACCGTTGTGGTGCTTATGGCATAGCATAAGGTCGCCAATAACAGCAGGAGAATCGGGATCAGTTTAAACTGTCCTCCGTCACCGTCACCGCCGAAAGCAAGGAGGCAGACACCGGTAAAGCTGATGAACGTTCCAACCATCTGCCGCTGCGTCGTTTCAAATTTCCACACCAGGGCGCCGACAATGATCACAAAAATAGGCATCATGGAATTGATAATGCCCGCAATGCTGCTGCTTACTTCCGTCTCTGCAATCGGAAACAGAAACATCGGAATAAAATTCCCGGTGAAAGCGGCTAAAATCAGCCATTTTAAATATCTTTTCGGAAACAGTTTATACTTTGAGATCGCTACCGGCATCAGAATAATTCCTGCGATTAAAACCCTTAAAGCACCAACCTGATAAGGATTGAAATGTTCCAGGGATTTTTTTATCAGGATGAAAGATGAGCCCCATATTAGGCTGAGCACGGCCAGAAGAATCCATTTCTCTTTATCTGCGTTCATTGTTTTCGTATAAAACTTTTAAAAATTCCTTCTTGGGAATCATTGTTGCCCCAAGACTTTCAAGATGTTCGGTATGAGACTGGCAGTCGATAAGCTGAAGGCTGTCTTTATGGGTTTCCACAAAATGGATGAATCCCGCTTTCGAAGCATTGCTTACTTTCGAAAACATACTTTCCCCGCAAAATACTCTGCCGATCCGGATTCCGTAAAATCCGCCGACAAGTTCTCCGTCCTGCCATACTTCGAGACTTTTCGCCAGGCCGTATTCGTGAAGCTGGATAAATGTCTGCATCAGCTCGTCCGAAAGCCAGGTTCCATCCTGCCCGCGGCGGCTGATTTCCTGACAGTTTTTAATCACTTCCCTGAAATGCTGATTCTCAGAAAAAGTAAATACCTTCCGGTTCATTATTTTCCGCATGGATTTGGAAACCTTAAGCTTATCCGGATACAGCACGAACCGGGGATCGGGGCACCACCAGAGAATCTCTTCCCCGGGATTGTACCAGGGAAAAATGCCGAGCTGATAGGCAAACCATATCCGCTCAACCGAAAGATCTCCGCCGAATGCGATGACGCCTTCGTGCCCGTCGTAAATCTCAGGATCCGGAAATGAAATTTCGTTTTCGTCTAATCGGAACATATTCAGGAAAAAAAATCCCGCTTGGAAGCAGGATTTATATTAGGGGTCATCTTTTAATTAAAAAGGAAGATCGTCATCGTCATCTCCTGCAAAAGGATTCTCGTTTGAAACCGGGGAAGCCGATTGAGAAGGTGCAGCCTGGGTAGGTTCTGAACCGTTGTCAAAAACTTTTTCCACTCTCCATCCTGTAATCGAGTTGAAGTATTTCGTCTCGCCCTGAGGAGAAACCCATTCTCTCCCTCGGATGTTGATTCCTACCTTTACGTTCTCACCTTCTTTAAGATTATCCAATAAACCGATCTTGTCAGACAAGAACTCTATGTTTATCGGCTGCGGATACTGCTCCTGTGTCAGAATCACCATTTCTCTCTTTTGGAAACCGCTCGCAAAAGTCTGAGCATCAAATATTTTCTTTACCGTTCCTTGTAATTCCATATCATATTAATTAACGGTGTAAAAGTAAGAAAATCAATCGTAATAAAGGGTATGACGGAAAAAAAATGTAAAAATTTTAATTTTTTTTGTCAAAAAGTTTGGAGGAAAAAGAATTTATCCTATCTTTGCACCACTGAAAACGAAACAAGTTCTTTAAAATACGACTTAATAAAAACTGCGGATGTGGTGTAATTGGTAGCCACGCCAGACTTAGGATCTGGTGCCGTGAGGCGTGGGGGTTCGAGTCCCTTCATCCGCACAGTTTGCGAAAATAGCTCAGCTGGTAGAGCACAACCTT
>JAKOOG010000351.1 GCA_022701545.1 Weeksellaceae bacterium
GGATTTTGTTTGAAATGACCTTTGATTTTGAATGTCCAGAAAATGGCTATGGCTAAAAACAGTACGGCCGTGACCGCATTTAACGGCTCGGGAAACAGCTGGGCCATATCGGTTTCTTTGTACAACATGCCTCCGTCCGGAGGTAATTGGGTTATCGGCATAATTCTCTTTTATATTATTTACAGGCAAATGACAGAATACACCATGCAGCTCTTCCTTTCTCACCTAAACATCCGCAATTATATTGCAGGTCACGGATTCACTTCTTTAAAGATAGGAAATTGATTTAAATTTTTCAGTCCCTGTTTTTTTAAAGCTTAAAATTTTAATCGCCCTTTTCCCATCACTAAATGATCATCCGACCGGCAGATCAGTGCTTTTTTCACCACGCTGGCAGGTTCAAATAATGAATGCTTGAAACGCTGCATCCGGCCTGATCTTTACTTTTTAAGGAAATAAAGTTCCCGCATCGACCATAAAGCCCAGATTAGCTTGTCATTTTTTATGAAATAAAAATCCAATTTGCCATTTGCAAATTGGATTTTCAATGGATTAAGGGAAATTTTTATTCTACAATAAGTTTTAATGTAAACAGTTTCCGGGTATGTACCTTAACGAAATACACCCCTTTAGGTAAATTTTCATTCAGCAGGGAGAATTTCTGGTTATTGATGTTTTTGGTCTCGTACAGCAGCTGTCCCGCAGCGGATAGAAGCTGGATTTTTTCAATGGGGTAATCGCTTCTGATAAAAGTCGGCTGCCCCGGCTTCGCAGGATTCGGATACAGAATGACATTCTTCTCAGTGCTGCTCTGGGATTCTCCCGTGCCGAGGGTACTGCTCACCACCTGGAAGGAAACCCGGTTAGAAACTTCCGTATAGGAATCATTGGTAAACATCACCATATAGTAGTTTCCGGCAGCGGTTGGAACGCCGTTCACATTTCCGCTGATTGTTTTTGAGCCCTGCGTGAGCCCGTCAAAATAAGTATATGAGGTAAACTGGTCGTTCGGGGTCTGCACGCTCTGCGGATAAATGCCCAGCCAGTCTTTGATGATCCCGGGAGAATCCGTCCAGGATGCCGTAATGTTTTCTCCCAGTGTATACACCGGCTTGTTGATCCAGAGGTCCGTTACGATATCGCCTACTTTAAAGAAAACCTTCTCCCCGATCTGGGTATAGCCGTCTTCCAAAAGGTACGTTGCATAATAATACCCTTTCGGTAAGCCCGTAAAATTCTTTGTTCCTGCAGCGGTGGTTACGTAGCTCCACATCGCTGACGGGTTTGCCGATCCGGGAACCTGGCCCATTTTGTAAATCCCAATCCAGTCTTTGACAAGATTGGGTCCGTTGGAATAATTGATCGTCACCGTTCCTCCGACGGGATAAGAATCTGCGGTGGCCTGCAGAACGACTTTCGGTCCGACATAGAAACTTTTCCTGCCGGTAATTTCGGTATAGCCGTTGTTGGCAAAGAAGCCTGCGAAATACTGCCCTTTTGCAGCCAATCCGGTATTGAAATTTGCAGTCCCTGACGTTTGGCCGTTCGTGTATTTATAAGCCTGTGACGTTACGGAAGCGGGAGTCTGGCCTTTTTTATAAATTCCGATCCAGTCCTGCTGATTTCCCGGCCCGTCCGTATAGGTCGCGAGGATCGGTTCGTTCTGAAGATATTCGGTTTTGTTTAAAACCAGTGCGGGATTCGATACCACGCTTCCCGTGATCTCAAACTGTTTCACATCGCTCCAGTCGCTCCACTCCAGGTTCCGGTCCCTGTACCGTAATTTCACATAGTAAGTACCATTGGTGACCGAGTTGGCCGCAAGCGTTGCTTTGGTAATATCCACGCCGGCGTTGAGGTTTTTCGTAACGTCCGGATTTCCCGTGCCGTCCTTCCCGAACCAGTTTTCGAAATCCCTGTAAAATTCTTTATCGATGACCGAAAAGTCCGGGGTTTTGCTGATGAGGAACTGGCTGGTGTTCAGAAGTTCCGGGGTGGTGGTGGCAAATGTGCTTCCGTTTAATGTCAGGGGCAAAGTTACAGGCGTTGTAAAAACATTGGTAACGGATGGCTTTGCCGGTTTTGCCAGATTTTTATACCGGTGGAAACTGTCTACCAGCACACTGTTTTTCTGTTGGTAAATACTTCCTATCGAGTAGCTTTCGACATCTGCCTTGCCATTGGTGACATCTATTTCGATGATCTGGTAGGTCCAGTCCGTCAGTGTTTTCTGTACGTCGTCAAAATCCTGCTCATTGGACATTCCCCAATACTGGTCCCAGGCCGTTCCTCCGGAAATGATCTGGTAATTCGGCGAATTTTTAAGCTGGCCCCGGTGGTACAGGTGGTGATGGGCACCGATGTGCATCAGGTATTTGTCGGATGCGGTAAGCATCGGTACGGCCGTATTTCTCACCCATGTTGAAATGTCGCCTACGTACTGCTCCGCCTGGTAAGGGCGGTGGCTCAGGGAAATGATCCACTGAACGGTGTTGTCCGTAGAAGCAGCAGCCAGAATCTGCTGCAGCCACATCTGCTGTGCAGCGCCGGTATGTTCCGAGCTTAGACTCACGAACAGGACGTTCCCCGCCTGTTGTGCATAGTAATTTTCATTTCCGGAAGTAATATTTTTGTAGCTAAGCTCATCGATGTAGAAATGCGCATAGTAAGAACTCATTCCTAAAGTTCCGTAGGTTTCATGGTTTCCCACAGTGGTCTGGATGGGAAGATAAGGCGAAAGTTTCCGGTTTTTCTTGAAATGGACATTTTCATAATGGTCCAGTGTACCGACATCCACCTGGTCGCCCACCATAAAAGTGAGCGCAACATGATCGGAGGGGTCAGCCGTTGTCCCGAACCGCTGTTTGATTTTCCGGTAGGCATGGTAATTAAGGGAATCATAACGGGGTTCGTTTTTCAGCTGGTTGTCGCCCATGATCAGGAACCTTATTTTTCCGTCTGCAGTAGCTGCCTGCCCCGGAAGCGGAAGGGTCCGGAAATTGTACACCGGAGATTCCAAGGTCCCCGTTTTGATTTTGTAATAATACTTGGTGTTAGGCTGAAGGCTGGTCACCTTCGCAGTATGATAATAATAGTTGTTGGTATATCCGGTATCGGAAAAGATGTTGGTGGTTCCAGTCACCGTTACATTCAGGTTGGCCGGTGACGTACCGTAATAAACGGTTGTTTCGTTAGTGGAAGACGTTTTCCAGTTTACAATCATCGAATTCGGGGTAGGATTCTGTAAATACGGCACCGGTTCCTGCCCGTAAGAGAGGATGGCAACCAGGCAAAAGAACAGCAGTAAATAATTTTTCATAAATTAATTTTAGGATTCAATTTGAATGGCCAAATCTAAATCCTTGATATTACGCCGCCGTTACCGGTCTGTTAAATAATGCTTAATAATTTTTACCGGCATCCGACGGTAATCTGATTCCTTCTGCTGAAATTAAATATTCCCTGAAAGCAGCCTGCGCAAAAACATTGCGCAATCTGTCTTTTACTTTGTACCCTAAATTAAAAACAATGACACCGAAAATATTAGAAAAACTAAAAGAAATAGAAGAAAGACGCGGCATAGAAGTTCTTCTGGCTGTAGAATCCGGGAGCCGGGCGTGGGGATTTGCCTCACCCGACAGCGATTACGACATCCGTTTTATCTACCGCCATGAAAAAGACTGGTACCTCTCGCCCTGGGACAAAGATGAAACCATCGAATTCATGACGGAAGATGACCTCGACGGTTCCGGATGGGACCTCCGGAAGACGTTCCATTTGCTGCTGAAGTCGAATGCGGCTTTGCTCAGCTGGTTTTACTCCCCGGTAGTTTATGTAAAGAATGAAAGATTTTATGACCTGTTTAAACCACTGGCCGATGAATGCTTTTCCCCGGTAGCCGTTTTTTACCATTACCTGAGCATGAGCAAAAAATACCTGGAAGCCTGCCGCGGTGATGAAGTGAAGCTGAAATCTTATTTTTATCTCCTCCGCACGGCACTCACCGGGAAATGGATCCTGGAAAAAGGAACCGTTCCGCCGGTGCTCTTCAGTGAACTGCTGGTATTGGTTGATGATTTTACCCGGGAGAAAATAGAAAATTTAATAACCTTAAAAGCCACCAAAGGCGAATCATATCACCATCCGAACGACCGTGAACTTTCCGGTTTCCTGGAAAGCATGATCAAAGATTCGGAAGAAGAGGCAAAAGGACTGAGCAGCGGGAATACCGATAAAGCGGAAATGGAAAAGGTGTTCCGGGAAATTTTATCGTTACCAATGCAACCTGAAGTATGAGAAAGCTGTCTGAAGCCGCATTGCAGTTGATGGAAAAAGCCGGCAAAAATAAAGATTTCGCGATCGACCCGGATGTATTGGAAGATCATTTACGATTTTATCATCTTAAAGATTCAACCGAAATAATAAGGTTTCAGAAGAATTTTGCCGGCCTGCATTTTCAGGATACCGTTATTCATATTTTTACGCCTGAGCAGATCAGGGAAAGGAAGACTGTAAATACCTACGAATGGAAAGGCCAGACCTTATTTCCGGTCAATAACGGTCTATACATCGCTGAAAACGGGGAAATTGCCGTCAGGGATTGCGGTTGTAATTCGCATGATTTTTATTTTTATTTCGAAAGATTCGATACCTTTATCGGGCAGCAGGCTTTTTTTGAAAAATACCGGTATTATAAAAATCTCCCCGCTTACAGCCATGAGATTACTGATATAAAGGAATTTTCAGCCCGGATGTCCGGTTACGGATTTTTACAGGACGGCTCGGACAGGTATAACCTAATGTGGAAAAATGAAGTCAATCTCGTGCATGCGACCTGCCATGAGGAGGCTTGGAGCGTGGGCATTGACAGTGTTTCCGAAAACAACCGCTCTAAGTTGATTGAGCAATTAAAAGATATCATCCAATGAAAAAGCTAGTCGCCCTCTCTCCGATGTATACGAAGGACAGCAACATCCTGAAAAAAGCCTCCATCGGTTCTTCTTATGAACTGAGCCGCTTTAACGGTCAATGGAATGTCCCGGAAGAATTCAGGACAGCGGTTGTGGCTGTGTATGGTGAAGATATCTATGCCGAAATTGTAGCTGAACAATGTAACCTTACTTTAACAAAACCTGATGATCACTGACTTTCAATAGTTTCAGAGGAATTTACCAAACGTAAGATTTCGTATGGACAACTGAAAGATTTTGTAAACGAAGGACCTGTTTTCATCAAATGTTCGGATTTCAAGAGCTTTAAGGCCGGAG
>JAKOOG010000375.1 GCA_022701545.1 Weeksellaceae bacterium
ATCCATATTATTTTTACATAATATACTGATTATTAGATTTTTATAAATTTAATTTTAATTGTGTTTTAAGTAAAATAAATAAGTGTATGTTTAATTTTGTTGATTTATTTTATAGTTTGGTTAATAATATGGTATTTTTTTATCATATTTTAACTTTTTATAATAAGTTTATTTATATCTTAGCAATCCTAATTTAATTTGCTTATATAATGAAAAAACTTTTACTGGCGTGCGTGCTTGCCGCCGGAATGTCCGCATCTGCACAGGTGGGGCCGCCGCAAGCCGCAAATCCAAATACCAATAATGGGTATGGATTTACACAGACAGGCGGATCCTATACCCCGCTTTCCTCTAACAGAACAGTCTGGCAGGCTGGGGCAACCCTTGGAACCGATATGGTTTCCGCAGCTATTAATTTACCGTCAACGTTTAAATTTAATGGTAAATCGTACAATGCTGTTTATCTCAGCAACAATGGTTTTGTAACGTTTGGATCCCCGGCACTGGCGACAACCTATACCGGTCTTTCCACCGACACCACAATACCTTATGAAGGTGCCTTTGCAGGCTTTGCCGTGAATTTGAAAAACGCAAACACCACAACTTCCGAAATTTCGTATGAGACGGTAGGTTCTAAATTTATCGTACAGTTTACCGATCTGCAGGGAAGTTCCGCATCCGCCGGACAGCTTCTTAATTTCCAGATTCAGTTTGATATGGTTTCCAACAGCATCAGCATTGTCTATGGAAATTGTGTTTCCGGTACGGCCACATTGTCGGGGCAAGTGGGAATCAGAGGAGCTGAAAGTTCCGATACCAATAACAGAACAGGAGCAGACTGGACGGCAACTGCCATCGGTACAGGTACATCATCCACTGTTACACTGGGTATTACCAATGCAGCTACCGTTCCGGCTTCCGGGCTTACCTTCAATTATTTTCCGGGAACGTGGATCACACCACCTTCAAGCTATGCTTCTATCCCTTTTACGGAAAATTTCAGCAGCTGGGCAAATGGAAATTCCACCGGTGATCTTCCGAATGCCACTTACTGGAGAACATGGCCTTCGAGAGGGGATAACTCATGGAGGGCCAGCGATATTACAGCCAGCGGATTCTCAAGTACAACAGGGTGGACCAGCGTAAACGGGACGTCAACGGTTTCTGCACCGGGAATAGTGCCTACTGCCAGATTTCATTCCTATAATACGGTAAATGCTTCAGGATATATGGACCTGTATGTTAATCTTTCTACAGGCTCCGGAACCCGGCAGTTAAGTTATGATTACCAAAATGCGTCAGGAGCCGATGTTTTGAAAATTATGGTTTCCACAGACGGAGGAACTACTTTCAATCAGGTGGGAACGACGCAAGGGATTTCTGCATCCTGGGCTACAAAATATGTTGACCTTAATACCAGCAGCCCGACAGCTATCGTACGGTTTATGGCAACGGGAGACAACGGCAGTGATGATATTTATGTAGATAATGTAAATATTACAAACGTAAGCTGTATGCTTCCGGATACCGTAACTGCTGGGACAACGACTTCTACGACGGTACCTGTCAGCTGGACAATGACCAATCCCGCACCGGCATTTGATATTTATTACAGCACCACAAATACAGCTCCTACCAGTGCTTCAACGCCTAATATAACAGGAGCTACAGGATTAAGTTATACGCTAACCAACCTGACGCCGAGCACGACCTATTATCTTTGGGTGAGATCGCGTTGTTCATCTTCCGATCAGAGTCTTTGGGTTTCGGGATCTTCCTTCACAACGAAAACATTCTGTCCTACGGTGTCTGCTCCTGCATCCTCGGCTACCGGAGTTTCCGTAACCCCTACCTTTACATGGGCAGCCAATTCTGATGCTACAGGATATAGGTTAACCATCGGAACAACATCCGGCGGAACAGATATTCTAAACAACTTTGATCTGGGGAATGTGCTTACTTATACATTACCTGCCGAGTTGGCCTATAATACAAAATATTATTACAAGATTAATTCTTACAATGCCACACAGACTTCAGCAGGATGTACCGAAAGAAGCTTTACGACACTTTCTATTTGTCCTGCCCAGACGGCACCTGCTGCATCTGCAACAGAAGTTTCCCTAACCCCAACGTTTACATGGACGGCTTCTTCATCATCTGCCGTTACAGGATATAAACTGCGGATAGGAACCACTCCCGGCGGAAACGATGTTCTTAATAACATAGATGTAGGTAACGTCACTACTTATACTTTGCCTAACCCTCTTGCTAACAGTACCATATATTACTGGTCTGTGGGTGCTTATACCGCAACTCAGAATTCCCTGAACTGTACGGAGAGAAGTTTTGCAACGGTTTGTACGGCAGTAGCTGCATTTTCAGAAAACTTTGACAGTGTTGCCGTAAGCGGATGGCCTGCCTGCTGGGGGAAAGTGGGAACAAGCGGAACCGCTTCTCTGACAGCGAGTACAGCCATATCCGGCCCGAATGCCTTAAGCATTGTTTCTTCATCCACCACAGCGCTGGCTGTCGTGAAGATGCGTCCGGTAAGCACCTTATCAACCGGAAACTACAGATTAAGATTTAAAGCAAGATCATCTTCTACGGTGGGAGGTAAAATTGAAGTAGGTTATCTTACGGATCCTGCAACGGCTTCAACGTTTGTGAATCTGGCAACTTATACTACCACCAGTATTACCGCTCCTGATACATTTATTTTAAATAATATCAATGTTCCTGCAGGAAATCAGGTATTGGCATTCAGACATACAGGCTCTCCGTCCAATGCTGTTCTAATTGACGATGTTAATTACGAATCGATGCCAAGCTGCGTTGAGCCTAGTGCTTTGGTAGCATCTGCGCCTACCACTACAACAGTAAATCTTTCCTGGACGGCACCTGCTACAGCACCTGCCAGTGGATACGATATCTATTACAGCATGGTAAATACAGCACCGGCATCTACGGCAATCCCAAATATTACGGGTGCGGTAGGAACTTCGGCTGTTGTTCCGGGATTATCTTCAGGGACTACCTATTATATCTGGATAAGATCCCGTTGTTCTTCATCGGATCAGAGCATCTGGATCGGAGGAATCTCATTCAGTACGCAGTGTACCTCCACAGGAGTTCCGTATACGCAGAATTTCGAAAGTTCCGTAGTACCGGCATTGCCAAACTGTACGGCAACCCAGAATGTAGGAACAGGAAATGACTGGACCGTACTTGCAAATAACGGATACGGCTTTACGACAAATGCACTTGTTTACAAATGGAATTCTACCAATGCTGCCAATACCTGGTTCTTTACCCAAGGAATTGATATGACGGCAGGAACTCAGTATACGATTTCTTACAAATACGGAGGTACGGGAACTACGTTTGTCGAAAAAATGAAAGTTGCCTACGGAACATCTCCAAATGCAACAGCAATGGTAAATTCTCTGGCAAACTATTCGAATATCGTAAACAGTACCCCGAATACCGAAACCATTTCTTTCACGCCTCCAACAAGCGGTGTATATTATTTCGGGTTCAATGCTTACTCTGATGCGAATAAGTTTTATCTGGCTATAGATGACATCAGCATTACAAGTTCTACTTTGTCTACCAGTGAAGTAAAGAATAATGCAGCGGATAAAATAAAGGTATATCCTAATCCATTCTCTGATGTGCTGAATATTTCCGATATTTCCAATGTGAAGAATGTCCTGATTACGGATATAACAGGAAGACTGGTTAAAACCATCAGCAATCCTTCTTCTGAACTTCATTTGAGCGAACTGAATCAGGGAATGTATCTGATCATTTTAGAAATGAAAGATGGTTCCAAACAAATGATTAAAACCATTAAAAAGTAAATTTTCTGATAGATTATTTTAATCATCGAAATAGCGGCAATTCTGCCGCTATTTTTTTTGACTTATTTTCCAGATTAGAATTTTTATCTGTTGTAAATCAATAATTTGTGATAAATATTTAACTGTTTAATTTACAATATTTTATAATCTATATTAAATTATTATATATTCATTATATGGTGATAAATATTGAATTATAGATAAAATAAAATATTAAAAATTAATTAAAATTTAATATTTTTAAATTTATAGTGT
>JAKOOG010000036.1 GCA_022701545.1 Weeksellaceae bacterium
GGGGCTTACCTGGTGTCGGTGAAAACGGATGATGGAAAAACGGCGAGCGCGAAACTGATTAAAAAATAAATACTAAGATGAAAAAATATATCTATATCACAGGTTTCTTAATCTGTAATTTTTATAAAAGCCAGTCGGCTGCAGACAGTTATCAGAAAATTGTTCCCCAAACTCCGGAAGTCTATTCTCTGCTAAAGAACTTTGAAAATCCGGTCTCCCTGAATTCAGGAACGCCGGATATCAGCGTTCCGGTCTATACCATCAAAAACAGTGATATCGTTTACGATATCAGATTATCCTACAACTATAGCGGAATTGCTGTCAATGAAAAATCTCCGTGGGTAGGTTTGGGCTGGTCTTTATCGGCACCCTCGGTAGTGAGAACCGTACGGCAGCTTCCCGATGATGCACCGGGTGGTTTCTTTTATGAAACAC
This sequence comes from Weeksellaceae bacterium, assembly GCA_022701545.1. Lineage (GTDB taxonomy): Bacteria > Bacteroidota > Bacteroidia > Flavobacteriales > Weeksellaceae > Chryseobacterium. The sequence goes on from JAKOOG010000036.1 coordinate 436, forward strand.
AGTTCACCGTACCGGTTGCTCAGGACATTATGCATAAAATCGCTCAGGGTGCCCTCCCGCAGAGTGCAGCCTATGATTTGGACGAAAGATACCGGAGTGGTTCACTGGACCTGGAATCCGATGACTACAAAGTATTTTTACCTGATGGTAAGAGTTTATCATTTATGGTGAACCAGGAAAGAGATTCCCAAAATCCGGTGGGACAATTTGTACAGTTCCCTGATTCCGATTATAAGATCCAGTACAGTACGTCATCCGGAAAATGGACCATTACGAGTCCGGAAGGATTCCAGTATATTTACAAAACGGGAAATACACTAAACTTTTCCCATACCTACACCATAGGAGGCAGTTCCATAGGAACGGAGCCTACAGGTTCTCAGCCTACGTATGCCCAAACCTGGATCCTGGAGAAAATTGTAAGTCCGCAGAGTAATGAGCTGAATTTTGAGTATGAAGAAGGACTCTTCTATGATACCTGCGAGCTGGCAGGACAAACCAAAACAGTAGATTCCTTTAATACAGATGATCCAAGAAATAGTGTTTATACCAACTTTTCACGGACAAAAGGCTACAATTATCAGATCAAAAGGATTTATGGTAATTTTGGAGAAGTTGTATTCAATAAATCCACACGTCTTGATGATCCTGCAAGCAAAAAACTGGAGTCCGTCGACATTAAGGATATATATGGCCGGAACATTGATAAAATTATGTTTCAGTATGATTATATGGTCTCTTTGCCGCCGTCTTCTCCTGTTTATTCCTGTAACCGGGTTGAAAATAACGATTATCTGGCCAAAAGGCTGATGCTGAAAAAAGTAACATTCGGAGCTGCCAATCTGCATAATTCTTACCAATTTAATTACAACAGCCAGATTCTACCGCACAGGTTTTCCTATGGAAGGGACTGGTGGGGCTATTATAACGGTAAAACAGATAATCCGGGACTTACCCCAAGTATTGATGTTGTTTTGGAAGAAGAAAACAAGCGGAATGTAGATGCCGATTTTGCAAAAGCGGGTCAGCTTGAAGAGATTATTTTACCGACAGGCGGCAAAACAAAATTCTATTCGGAAAGCAACCGGGGTATCTTTTTCGAAAATGATGTGAAGAGAACTTATAAAATACATGACATTGTTCCTTATTTACGGGCGGGGAATTATTTTTCGACCTCGGAAAACCCTGTACAGCAGACCAATAAGACCTTTAGCATCCCCGTAAATATTGATGCTAATAAAATGATCAACCAGAACAGTGTGCGATTTGAGTTCAATACCACTACGACAAAGTGTATTTATCCGGATCTTACCCTGCCTACCAACGGAAGCTGCTCGATCTACTATAAATTCATCAGCGGAAACAATACGGAGCTTATCTCCCAAAAGCTTCTGACCAATACAACCAGGGTATTTGAAATCCCTTACAGCCAGCTGGCGGCTTCCAATACCATTCAGGTACAGGTCTATTCCGGAACGCCGAATCTTGCGGACAGCCAGTTTTTCGATTATAACGCCGATGAAGCCACATTGAATATAAGCTGGAAAGAAATAGACCCGGATCTCACCAAGAAGACCGTCTACGGCACGGAAGTACCATTCGGAGGGCTTAGGGTAAAACGTATTGAAAACTACGATGAGAACAATGTCCTGAAGCTTGTAAAGAATTACAGTTATAAGGATGAAAGCGGTGTGGACTCCGGGGTCAGCAATTTTGAGCTGGATTTCCTACAGCAGATCCCGGGGAAAAACTTTGTGAATTCCCAGAGCCGTTTCCCGCTGCAGACCGGGAGCGGAAAAATGATTGCCTATACGGCAGCCAAAGAGGAGAAAGTAAATCCCGAAAACAATGAGAAAATTACCATAAGTGCTGTTTTTGAAAACAAGACGGCTCTTGGAGATTATCTTGGATCTTGCTTTTACAATAATCCTACAGGTAATTTTCTAAAGGCGTCCTCCACACTTCCCTGCTTTGATTATCCTAAAAACGGCAAGACCCTTTTTAATAAGCTGGGAAGCAAGCAGGAAGAATCGTATCAGTATTATGTATCGGATGAAAATACGAAACAGCCCAAAACAGTATATGGAATTGATTATGATATGGTTTTTAAGCCTAAAAACATAACCGATTTTATAGCCTATGGCACAGGATATCCGTTCGATACGTATTACTATTCTTTTCAGAATTTCGATGAAAATGTCGATTTTGTAAAAACCGTTACCGAGCATCCGGGTTCTCAGGATATCATATCATCCAGCCAGATCTTCAGCGCTTCCCCGGTACACCATCAGCTTACCAAGCAAATCCAGACAACACCTGGGAACATTGTGACAGAAACCACCTATTCTTACGCCCATGAGAA
>JAKOOG010000056.1 GCA_022701545.1 Weeksellaceae bacterium
AAATTCTTTATACCTTTACCAACCAGTAAATTGATTATTTCAATCAGAAAACTAATTAAATAGAAACATGAATATTGGCACTAAAATCAAAAATCTAAGAGAAGACAAACATTTATCGCAAAGCGAACTGGCTTTTGAATTAGGCGTCTCTCAAGGAACTTTACATAATATAGAAAGTGGAAATTCTAAAAAGATAGATTTTTTACTAATGGATAAAGTTTGTCAATTTTTTGATAAAGATTTTGATTACTTTTTAGACGAAAAATATGTAAACAATGTTCATGAAAACAATGGACAGGTTGGTCAACATCAAAATAATGTTATAAACAATTTTCCGGAAAACTTTCTCGAAGAATTCAAAAAATTGGTTGAGCAAAATCAAGCCAATGAAAAAATAATCGAAGATCTGAAAGACATGCTCAATACGAAAGATTAAAATATACAAAAAGCCCTGAATTTCAGGGCTCTTTTATTTGTATTCATATCAAAAACAATTATAGATTTTATTTATCAATATCAACTTGACCGATAGACGAAATATTTATATATTTGCACCAGAAAATTTAAATATAAAAACAAGGAAATTATGTCTTTAGTAGGAAAAAAATTCCCAAATGTAACCGTTGACGCCATGTCTGAAATGGGGGATGATCTTAGAATCAACATCTTTGAAGAAGCTACAGCCAACCAGCAGAAAGTTCTTTTGTTCTGGTACCCGAAAGACTTTACTTTCGTATGCCCGACCGAACTTCACGCATTCCAGGAAGCTTTGCCTGAATTCGAAAAAAGAAACACGAAAATAATCGGTGCTTCTTGTGATACCAACGAGGTACACTTCGCATGGCTGAACGTTTCCAAAGACAACGGCGGTATCGAAGGCGTAACTTACCCTCTTTTGGCGGATACCCACCGACAACTGGCAAACATGCTTGGAATCGTAGACCAGGATTTCGAATACAATGACGAAGGTGAAGAAATTTTCACCGGTTCAAACGTTACCTACAGAGCAACGTATCTTATTGACGAAACCGGAAAAATTTTCCATGAGTCGGTAAACGATATGCCGCTTGGTAGAAATGTAAAAGAATATATCAGACTGATCGATGCTTATACGCACGTTCAGAAGCACGGCGAAGTTTGCCCGGCCAACTGGGAAGAAGGAAAAGATGCCATGAAAGCAGACCGGACTTCTACCGCTGAATACTTAGCAAAAAATTAATATTTTAATATAACAATGTATCAATTAAGCGATATAACAGCGAAGCAGCGGAATATGAGATCGAAGAACTGTTGCATTGTCATATTGGTACATTGTTAAATTTTATCCTAACATATAACAATGTATACCGAATTAACAGAAGATACGCTTCAGAATATTGTAAGCGAAAATGAAAAAGTAGTGGTTCAGTACGGAGCAACATGGTGCGGGAACTGCAGAATCATGAAGCCTAAATTTAAAAAACTAGCTTCTGAAAACGACAGCATTCCTTTCCTGTATATAGATGCGGAAAAACTGCCCGAGAGCCGAAAACTGGCTAAGGTAGACAATCTTCCTACATTTGCTATTTTCAGAAATGGTGAATTGGTGAATCAGGTGCAATCTAACCAGGCGGAAAGTTTAATCAATTTATTCAGCGAATTGTAATCATGAAGTTACCGATTATCAGGCAGTTCTATCAGAACCAGACGCCTGAAAACTTAGAAAAGACCCTGGAAGTGCTTGAAAGCTTCACGGAATTCAGAGGAACCACCGAAGAGGATATGAATGTTGCCGGAGAGCTGATTACCAACATCTGCGGAGCTTTGGAAGTTCATGCCAGCGTACAGAACGGAATGAGTGAAAAGGATGCTTTAAACTCGTTTGCTCAGAAAGTTTTGGGCTCAATCGACAAGTAGTCTTAAACACTAATTTCGCGAATATTTTTCATAAAGAAACATAACATAAAGCAGTGTTATTTGTGATCAAATTAATGCCTTTTGTATTTAAACCAACCAAAAATAAAATCCCGATGCCAGAACATCAGGATTTTTTGGGTTTATAAATTTCCTTATTTCAATCAGCATCTTTCAACAGGAATTTCAAACACGAATTTTACAAATATTATTCACAAATAAACACAACATACAGCGGTGTTATTTGTGCGTAAATTGGTGCCCTTTGTGTTTAAACCAACCAAAAATAAAATCCTGATGCAAGAACATCAGGATTTTTTGGGTTTATAAATTTCTTTTGTCTCAATCGATCAGCTTCTTCTGCTCATCAGAATGCTCAGGATATACCAGAACAACAGCATAATCGAAGCAAACAGCTGCAGGGAAGCCCCTACGTATTGGTTCGTACTATACGCATTTTTAAGGATGCTTGTCTGATACAGAATTGTTGCAGAAGCCAGGATCACCATTCCTACCGAGAACCAGAGTCCCAGGTTAAATCCGAAAAGCATTCCGCCTGCAATCAGTCCCAACGAGATGAAGCCTCCGATAATGATAATATTTCTAAGGAATGAAAAATCCCTCTTGGAAGTAAAGGCCACCAGGGAAATTCCTGCAAACATCGCCACGGTAAGCATCGCCGCCTGGAAAATAACCTGCGGACCGGCATAAAGCGTTGCAATCTTAATTAATGGGAGGAAAATAACCGCTTCCAGGATAATATAAAATCCAAGCCCGAAATACTGTGTCGACTGGCTCTGGGAGAGTGACCATTTGGTAGCCAGCACCGAAGCCAGCCAGAATACACCGATGATCAGCAGCCAGATATACCGCTGGGCAAACATGGCAAAGATTACCTGATCCGGAACCATTTTCAGTAATACACTTTCTACTCCGATAAAAGCAAGGATCGACAAGGCGACATGGATATACGTCTTCCTGTAAAACGCTGCTTTCTCTACGTCGTTGGCATGCGCCACTAAAACATCTGTCATCATAGTTTTATTTTTTAGTTTAATTTATTTTACTTCACTGTTTTATACGGTTTAATCCCCATGATTTTCCCGTCCTTTTCAAAAACGGCAGTAATGATCTTCGCCGGTTCCGCCGACTGATCATCCGCATATTTGTACTGGATCATCGGATAGCTGCTCCCATCAATAAAAGGCTTGTAACCGCTTTTGGTGATGGCAAAGGTTTTATTGGGATCAATATCAGCAGCCAGCTTCTGATACACTACCTCTGTAACCATTTTCCGGGCTTTTTCGGACAGCAAAGCATCCATTCCTTTACGGTCGGAAGCTTTCAGCGAACTGATGAATTTCAGGAAATTCCCGTTATACAGGGCGAGTTCTTCTTTGCTTAGCTGCAAGGCCGCTTTGGCATCACTGCTCATGTTCTCCTTTTTAGGCTCAGCTTTAGGGGCTGTTTTTTTCTGGGAGAAAAAGAAGGGCGCCGATAAAACGGAAAGGATGAATATTATTTTTTTCATAAGGTCTTTTTTCAGATAAATCATAAACAGATTTACCTAAGTGCTTATTGTCTGCCGTTGGTCTTATTTACTGTATTCCGGCTTTACCCCAAGGATCTTGCCGTCGTTCTCAAAAATAACGGTAATGACATCCTTTGGCGGATCGGACGCGTCATCAGCATACTTGTACTGGATCGCCGGATAGGTTTCGTTATCCAGCAGCTTTTGGTATCCCGATTTATACACCTCGGTCTTCCGCTCAAAGCTGATGCCGCCGGACAGTTTGCGGATCACATTATCGGATACAATATCTTTTACTTTATCGGAAATCAAACCACTGATGGCCTGTTTGTCCGAAGCTTTCAATGCCGCCACAAACTTCATGAAAGACTGATTGTAAATGGCAATCCGGTCTTTGCTTAATTCGGACGTCAGCTCGATTTTCTTGCTTTCAACAATTTTGATCTGGCTTGCCTGGGAAAATCCCAGCTGAAAAGCCAATACGGTAAACACCGCCACTATTTTTTTCATATGGATCAGGATTGGTAACGGCAAGATACGAAGAATTATATTACCGATAAAAATTTCATGGTGTCCACATTATCCGCATACGTATCCAGTCCGGGATTCTGTGCCTCACCAGGCCTCACCGAACCCAGACCCAGTTCTTCTTTCGCTACGATGCACTGGATATTCTCTTCATTTTCAGCAATAAAACCTTTTACCTCATCCAGGGAAGAATACCGGCTGAAATTGATGACGGAAAGCGGACTGAATAATTTTTCATCCTCCTTCAGCATCACGAAATTATTGTCCCAGAACTTGTCCTGGTTCAGCAGGTAGATTGCCCGGTTGTACTCGTAGTTGTTGGCGTATTTGTTATGGTTGATGATCTCCTGAAATTCCAGGAAACTTTCAAATAACCGGTCGATGACAAAATCCTGCGGGATGAACAGCCGCGTAACATTCCTGCAGCCCAATCCGAAATAACGGAAAATATCCTCTGCCAAAAGCTTCAGTTCTTCCTCCGTTTCATCACCTTTTAAGACAGCAATTGAAGTCCTGTTTTTACGGATGATATGCAGATGGTTTTTAAAGTAATACTCAAGATACCTTGCCGTATTGTTGCTTCCCGTAGCAATTACGGCATCAAAGTTTTCAAGCCTTTCTATAAATTCGAACGGTACGCTGCCTTCCGAGAATTCATTCCATTTTTTTAATAGAAAGGGAATCATATACTTATCTTTTGAAGAAAGCTTGATTACCGGAACGTGGTTGCTCAGCACTACGGATATCACATCGTGGAAGCCCACCAAAGGGATATTTCCCGCCATGATAAGACCTACCCTTTTTGATATTTTTGAAATCTGATAATCTTTCAGCCAATTGTTTATATTTTCTTCTGTCAGCAGATTGGTCCACTGCTGCAGGGCAAATCTTTGGTTTTCAATGGTAAACCATGGATTTTCGATCTGGGACTTTTTTAATAAAGATTCAAAACCGGCGTCGTCTTCATTATACGTTGGCTGATCTTTTGCTAAAAAGTCTTGTATGTACTGGCTGAGTTTTGTAAGCCCTAAAACTTGATTTTCGGTATTCATAATTACTGTAAAATTGGGGAATATTTTGTAATTTTGTGCAAATTTAAAAAAAATTAGCGATGGCTATTAAAATAACTGATGAATGCATTAACTGCGGAGCCTGTGAACCGGAATGCCCGAACAATGCAATTTATGAAGGAGCGGTAGACTGGAAAGCTTCTGAAGGTACCGAACTGAAAGGCACCGTAACATTGCCGTCAGGTCTCACTGTGAATGCAGATGCACCGCAGGAACCTGTAAGTGATGATGTATATTTCATTGTAACCGATAAGTGTACGGAATGCAAAGGCTTCCACGAAGAGCCGCAGTGTGCCGCAGTTTGCCCTGTAGACTGCTGTGTGCCGGATGAAGACCATGTAGAATCTGAAGAGGCACTGCTTAATAAAAAAGCATTCTTACACGGAGAATAAAAACTGCCGTCTCATCCATCATGAGGCGGTTTTTTATTTACAAAAACCAGATTTTTTAATAAGAAATTATAAATGAAACTGTAAGAGAAATCTTACGGAAAATCCAAAAAATAAATAATATGAGCAAAAAGCACAACTTTAGCGCAGGACCATGCATCTTACCTCAGGAAGTTTTTGAAAAATCGGCGCAGGCTATTCTGGATTTCAACGGAATGGGACTGTCCCTTCTTGAAATTTCACACCGAAGCAAAGATTTCGTAGCGGTGATGGATGAGGCGCGTGCCATTGTAAAAAGACTGATGAATCTGGGTGATGATTATGAAGTTTTATACCTGGGCGGAGGGGCCAGCCTGCAGTTTGCCATGGTTCCTTACAACCTGATGAAAGTTGGCGGAAAGGCAGCATACCTGGATACGGGGACCTGGGCTGCAGGGGCTATTAAAGAAGCCAAAAAAGTAGGAACCGTAGAGGTCGTAGGCTCCTCCAAAGAAGAAAACTACTCTTTTATTCCTAAAGATTATACCGTAGGTTCAGAATATGATTATTTCCACTGCACCTCAAACAACACGATTTACGGAACCCAGATGAAATCCTTTCCGGAAGTGGATACTTTAATGGTTTGTGATATGAGTTCCGATATTTTCTCAAGACAGCTGGATTTTTCGAAATTTGACCTGATCTATGCCGGAGCCCAAAAGAATATGGGACCTGCCGGGGTAACTTTGGTGGTCATCAAAAAAGAAATTTTAGGAAAAACGGGAAGGGAAAATATGTTCTCGATCCTGGATTATTCCCAGCATATTGCTAAAGAATCCATGTACAATACGCCGCCGGTATTTCCGGTATATGCTTCATTGCTTACTTTGCAGTACCTGGAAAACAACGGAGGAATTGCTGCGGCAGAAGCCAGAAACGAAGCCAAAGCCAAACTTCTGTACGATGAGATCGACAGCAACCCATTATTTGAAACCTTCTGTTTAAAAGAAGACCGTTCTCTGATGAATGTTTCTTTCAAAATTACCGACGAAACCAAAAAGGATGCATTCGATGCCGCATGGAAAGCAGCAGGAATCAGCGGGCTGAACGGCCACAGAAGCCTGGGAGGATACAGAGCAAGTCTGTACAACGCCATGCCGATTGAAAGCGTACAGATTTTGGTGGATGTCATGCAATCCCTCAGGTAATATATAATTTTGAAAATCAATTATTTAAATAATATGAACTGTTATTTAAAATTTTCTTAATTTGCGCAACTGTTAAATTATTTAATAAATCGTTCTTTAAATAATTAAAGAATATAAAAACATGAGGGTTTTAGCTAACGACGGAATTTCAAAAGCGGGTGAACAGGCATTGAAAGATGCCGGCATCGAGGTGCTGGACAACAGGGTTGCCCAGGACCACGTCATCAACTTCATCAATGAAAACAACGTAGACGTTCTGTTGGTAAGAAGTGCCACGAAAGTGAGACAGGAACTTATCGACGCCTGTCCGGATCTGAAGATAATCGGAAGAGGCGGCATCGGAATGGATAATATCGATGTTGAATACGCCATTGAAAAAGGAAAATATGTGATCAATACACCGACGGCTTCGTCGAAATCCGTTGCAGAGCTCGTATTCGGGCATTTCTTTTCATTGGCAAGGTTTCTTCACGAATCCAACAGGCTGATGCCGCTGGAAGGAGAAACGCACTTCAATGCCATGAAAAAGTCTTTTGCCAATGCCTATGAACTTTCAGGGAAAACACTGGGGGTGATCGGTTTCGGGAGCATCGGCCAGGAAGTATTGAAAATAGGGATTTCTTTGGGAATGAAAGTAAAAGTCCTTACAAGAAAGCCCAAAACCAAAACACTTACGCTGGAATTTTTCGACGGACAGTCGTTGAATTTTGAGATTACGTCCACCAACGATATGGATGCTTTCCTCAGAGATGCGGATTTCATCAGTATCAATACGCCGAAAACGAACGAATATATTATCGATACGCCCCAGTTTGAAAAAATGAAAGACGGCGTCTACATCGTTAATACAGCAAGAGGCGGTGTGCTGAACGAAGTGGCCCTGATCGATTTTATAGAATCCGAAAAAGTAGCGGGTGCTGCGCTGGATGTTTTTGAAAAAGAACCGAGCCCGGAAGTCCTGTTGCTGATGAATCCGGCCCTTTCACTTTCCCCGCATATCGGCGGAAATACAGTGGATGCCCAGGAAAAAATCGGAGTCGAGCTTGCCGAACAAATTATTAAGATTAAAGAAACTATAAAATAATATATGCCTATTTTTAAACCTTTTCGTGGAATAAGACCTCATAAAGACTATGAGAGCACCTTCCCTACTCATCCTCTTGATAATTTCACCCAGGAAGAGATAGCGGGAAAAGCTCAGGTAGAAGATACTTACATCCATATGATCAAGCCTTATGTTGTAAGCAAATCCAAAGATATCGACAGGAATCTGAGAAAGATCCGGTCGACTTTTGAAGAACTGATGGAAGAGAAAAAACTTGTTCAGGACAATTCTTCATATTATCTTTATGAGCAGATTTATCCCAACAAACAGGTTTTCAGGGGGCTTCTCGGTTTAGCGAGCATCGAGGATTTCTGGAACGGTAAAATCAAAAGGCACGAAAGTACCATCCCGCAAAAGAAGGAAAAGCTGGCCCATTACCTGGAAAAGGTAAACCTCCAGGCAGAACCGGTATTGCTTACATACCCTGCCAATTCCAAAATCGAATTGCTGATGAACCATGAGGAAAAGAATGTTCCCATCTTCAACCATGTAGATACCAAAGGCATCAGGCATAAAATCTGGAGAATCGACAACCGTCTGAAACTGCAGCAGTTTAAAGAAGTGATCGACCATATCGATGCATTCTACATTGCAGACGGCCATCACAGGATCGGTTCTACGGCACTGAACGCCAAGCATCAGAAAGATAAGAACAAAAGGCATAACGGTACGGAACTCTATAATTTCGTCTATAGCTTTATCGTTTCCAACCAATCCATTAAAATCCACGATTACAACAGAATTGTATCCGATATCAACGGATTGTCGAACGAAGAATTTTTACAGAAACTGGAAAAATATTTCCTGATTCATGAGAAAGGAGAAACGGCATATTATCCTTCCCAAAAATTCCATATTTCGATGTATATGGATGGTAAATTCTATTCCCTTCACGTAAAACACGATCTGCGTTCTCAGGAAATGTCGCTGGATAATCTGGATCACCATCTTCTGGACAAGTATATTTTCAAAGATATCTTAACGATTGAAGATCCGGACAGCTCGGAAAAAATCTCCTATGTAAAAGGGACTTCCAATATTGAAGGCATCAACCAGCTCAAAGAGAAAGTAGATAACGGCGAAGGAAAAGCCGGGTTTGGAATTTTCCCTGTCAGTTTCAACGATATGATCAAAATTTCAGACCTGAAACTGAGCATGCCGCCCAAATGTACCTTTATTGAACCTAAGTTGGTTACCGCTCTTTTAATGTACGATATGAAACAATAAACAATTACCAATTTTTCCTTACTTTTAGCAACGGAAAAGAAAGGTAAATAAAAATGAAAAAAGCATTCCTTATCATTCCACTCTTTTTGGGTGGATTTTTATTTTCTCAGAAAAAGCCCTTTAAAAGACCGGCAAAGAAAACATCGTTAACCGTAAAATTAAACTACCATGATGAGTTTAAAAAAATTTCCGATGAGATCATGACCAACGGAGCGGCATATGAAAACCTCGGACAGCTTACCAAGGGGATCGGGCCCCGTTTCAGCGGAACCCCCGGTTATATGAAAGCCGTGGAATGGGCAGAAAAAAGATTGAAGGAAATCGGTATCGATATGATCTGGAGGATGGAAGCCAAGGCTCCGGTCTGGGTCCGGGGAATAGAATCCCTTCAAATTAAAGCCGGAAACGGCGACTGGAAAAATATACGGATGCTTTCTTTCGGAAATTCCGAAGGGACAGACGGAAAAGACCTTACGGGAGAAATTATAATGATCAATTCAACCTCGGAGCTGAATGCGATGTCGGTAGGTCAGCTGAAAGGCAAAATTGCTTTTGTCAACCTTCCGATGGATCCGAAGATCATCAACACCAGCGACTCTTACCTTCTCACTGCCAAATCCAAACTGATTTCCGCTTCCGTGATTTCCAAAACCGGAGCAAAAGCTCTAATCATAAGATCTTTAACCACGGCTTCAGACGATACGCCGCATGCCAAAATGGTGTATTACGAGCCGGACGATAAAATAAGGATTCCTGCATTATCGATCGGGGTAAAATCGGCGGACGAACTGGAAAAATTACTGAAAAACCAAAAGGTTACTGCCAAACTGAATATGACCGCCCAATCCAAAGGCGATACCACCAACCCGAATATTATTGCTGAAATCCAGGGTAAAAAAGATTCGAAGGTCATTGTTCTTGGGGCGCAGCTGGATTCGTGGGATTTCGGGGAAGGTGCGATCGATGACGGTACGGGAGTCGCCCAATGCATGGAAGTTTTGCGAACTTTTAAAGCTTTAGGTATTGAAAACAACCATACGATCCGGGTCGTATTTTATGCCAACAGTGAGAACGGAGGACAGGGCCGCGAAATGTATGCCGCTTACGTAAAAAAGAAAGATGAGAAGCACGTTTTTGCCCTGGGAACCGATGCCGGAGGATACTCACCGAGAGGCTTTTCCCTGGATATGCCGCCCCAAAGAAGAAAGCTGATCTTCGAATGGAAAAACTATTTCCTTCCGTACGGCGTATACGATTTCGACCAGACCGATGCGATCCAGGATATTTCTCCGCTGAAAAAGCTGGATATTCCTTTAGCTGAACTGGTGGTTGACACCCAGCGGTATTTTGATTACCACCATTCCGAGCAGGATACTTTTGATAAAGTGAATAAAAGGGAGCTTCTCTTAGGGGCGGTAGCCATGACGCAGATGGTTTTTATGATCGATAAAAACTGGTAAGGATACTCATGAAATATACAGACATAAACCTTCTTCATCAAATCAACATGTTGATTTTTTCTTTGTTCATTAAAAGGACACGTCCGAAAATAAAAACTTTGCATCTGAAAATAAAAGCAGACGCTTTAATAAATATCTAATGGAAATCGTCAAACTATATCTGAAACCTGAACTTTTAACGGAACATAAAACCAACAGGCTTTACCAACAATGGCAGGCTTTGCTGGACAGTCTTAGGGACAAAAAAATATCCGCTAAAACCGCAGAAATCATTAATCAGGAAGTTGAAGCCATCAATACTACATCCCTAAGGGATAAGTCTTTACAGAATTTATTAAAAGTAAAACAGACATTCGTCCTCAGTCTTCTTGAAAAGGAAGAAAAGCTGGTTGCGAAAAACCATTACCGGAACCGATGGCTGGCTGCAGGGCTTGCTGCATTCGGGCTTCCGTTAGGTGTAATCTTCGGACTTTCACTCGGGAATATGGGACTCATCGGAATCGGACTTCCGATCGGAATGAGCATCGGGATCGCAGTTGGTACTTCGATGGATAAAAAGGCACAGGCAGAAGGAAGACAGCTGGATGTGGAAATTAAATATTAAACAAAAGAACAATGAAGAAGATATTAAGCACAGCCCTTCTTTTAGCCGGTATAATAGCTTACAGCCAGACAAAAGAAGACTCTGTACAGTTTGCCAGAATTTCCACGGAAATTCTGAATAACGGAAAAGCCTATACGGAATTAAAGGATTTAACCAAAAATATCGGCCACCGGCTCAGCGGTTCGGGAGCTTATGAAAAATCCGTGCAATGGGCTGCGCAGAAACTGCGCGATGCCGGCGCCGACAAAGTATGGCTTCAGGAAGTGATGGTACCGGTCTGGGTTCGGGGGAAAGAATCTTTGCAGATCAAAACCGCCAGTGGAAAATGGAAAAGCTTAAAAATGCTTTCTTTGGGAAATTCCGAAGGAACAGGAGGAAAGGATGTTTCCGGTGAGATCATCATGGTGCGGTCGATGGAGGAATACAACAGGCTGACCCCGGAGCAAGTGAAAGATAAGATTGTTTTCTTCAACTATCCTTTCAGCCAGTCGTATATAGAAACATTTAAGGGTTACAGCAATGCTTCAAAATACAGAACGACAGCCGCTTCTTTAACGGCCGGAAAAGGCGGGAAATTTGCCATCGTCCGTTCGCTTTCTTCTGCTTTTGATGATGTTCCGCATACCGGAGCTATGCGTTATGAAAACAACATGAAGCTTCCCGCTGTTGCCATAGGAAGCTCCACGGCTGATGCATTAGCCGAACTTTTACAGGCTGAAAAGATAACTGCCAGGCTCAACTCCAACTGCGGAATGAAAGGCGAAAAGCTGTCCCACTCCGTCATCGGAGAGATTACAGGTAAGAAAGACCATAGTGTAATTGTTGTAGGCGGCCATCTTGATTCCTGGGACGTAGGTGAAGGTGCCCATGACGACGGAGCAGGAATCGTCCAGAGTATTGAAGTCTTACGGACGTTCAAAAAGCTAAGCATCCCAAACAGCCATACGATCAGAGTAGTTTGTTTCGCCAATGAGGAAAACGGCGTAAGAGGCGGTATCCAGTATGGCAAAGCGGCAAAGGAAAATAATGAAAAGCATCTGTTTGCCATCGAAACCGATGCCGGTGGATTCAGTCCGAGAGGGATTTCGCTGAATATGGACAACGCCAAAAGAAAACAGGTTCAAAGCTGGGCGGGATTGTTCCTGCCTTATGGGGTCTATGATTTTACCGGTACGTTTTCCGGTACCGATCTTTATCCGCTCCACGATATGGAGATTCCTACCGCGGAGCTTGTTCCGGATTCGCAGCGGTATTTCGATATCCACCATACGGAAGAAGACACTTTTGAAAAAGTGAACCGCAGGGAACTTCTGTTGGGCGCAAGCACTTTAACGCAGATGATTTATATGATTGATAAGAATTGGTAAGGCTGGATTAAAGGCTTGATAATGGATGATGGAAGCTTCAGTCGCACTGAAAATTGTTATAAAAGAAGATCATTGCCGAAGGTTACTTTTAAAATAAAAAAAGTTTATTGAATCAGGTTCAATAAACTTTTTTTTATACCAATAAAGGTTGATATGACGGAATTAGAACCGATCACTTTTGATAGCAATCTTTATCAGAAGCAACTTAATAAATCCCGTTTACAAATCTTTTAGAATTTATACGCTACGAAACGGTCAATGGCCAATCCGCCTGGAATTCCCTGATATGGCGGGTGTTCTGCCGTACCACCCCACCGCTGAAGTTTTGTAGCAATCGTTCCGTTGTTGGCAGGCTGCCCCGGAACCGGTTTAATGGTGACAAAAATATCCTGCGGCCCTGTTGTTACAATAAAGAAAGTATTGTTGATGGTAAACCCGCCCATTCCCGAAGTTACGGAATTGTATAAAGTGTTCCATGTACCCGGCACTGCTGATACAGCATTGGCAAGGTTGGGTTCGTTATTGATCTCGCCTCGGGTAATCAGGTATTCCACCTGTGCAGGAATGGATACGGTATTGTCAAAGCCGAAATCCGCGTTCAGAAATACCAGATAGGTACCGGCTGAAGGAAGCGATAGTCTGGCTACCGAACTGTAACGATTCGCAGGAATCGAATTGTTGGTCGCAGCCTGGGAATTATTAATCAGCCAGGTTCCTTCTACATTACTGGAAAATGCCATGGTTCTCCATGTTCCTACGCCGTTCGCATCACTGGTCAGAACTTTTCCTTCTCCTTGTGTTCCGTCTACAATTTTCACCGCTCCTGCGTTATTCCCATTGTTTATATCCAATTTGGTAGAGGGGCTGTTGGTTCCGATACCTATCCTATCATTAACAGCATCAACGTTGAAAGTACTGTTGTCTACGGTAAAATGACTCGTTCCGCTGGTTGCTGAAGAAGTAAAAGCCATGGTATTAGTCCCTTGAGAAACCGTACGGTTGGAGGTAAGTGTTCCGTTATCTTTATACAGATCGCTACCTGCGCCTACTTTTTGCCAAAGATTCCCGTCGAAGAAATAATACCCGGCAGCCGTAATATTTACGCGCTGTGAAGCTACATCCCCACCTGTGATATCGCTGACATAGATAATCGTTCCTGCCTGATCTGTTCCGTAAACGCTGTTTCCTTTCGCCGTAAGTTCTGCTCTGGTAAGGCGAGGAGCCTGAAGCCCGTCTGCATCGGTACTGCCAAGTTTAGCGGCAATGTCAAGTGTTGTTTTGGGAGAAGAAGTATTAATTCCCACACGTCCCTGCTGAGCATTTGCGTTTCCTGCAAAAAACATCATGGAAAGGGTAATTCCTAATATGAATCTGTTTTTCATAATTACTGTTTATAAGAGTTCCTAATTTACGGGTGCAAATATAATTAAATTTAAATATTTGTAAGCATATTTGATTATAATTTAATTAAAATTCATTTTAACCTATTAAAAACGTATACATTATACAATTTAAAGCTATATTATTAATATTAATGTAAAATGTTTTTTACATTGTAATGAATTCGTGCGAACTGAAAAGTAATAACATGCTGATGCTGAGAAGTTCAATATTTGGAACATACATCTAAAAAAGTCAAATCAATCAGTAAAATTCAGGAAGTTAGACTCAGTCATACCTAGCAAATCAGGATGTTGATCTTCCTGAAAAGTGTAGGCAATACCAATTTTGCGCCGCAGGATCTTTGGAAATGTTACTTTTAGTCCTTCAATTAAATCACTATAAAAAACTTTTTTATATTCTGCATAATCCTTTTATGTCTCAGCCAGACATCCATGGCGCAGCCTAAAGCTTCGGCCATGGATTTAAAAAATCGCTCCGAAATAAAATGGTAAAAGGAATGATGGCCAGTGGCATCGCTAAGGCAAAAACTGAAAAATTTGCAGATTGTTTTACGAAAGACCTGGGAGGAAAATTAAAACGTGAAGAGCTTGGATTATTTATAAACTGGATGATGTGAAACCCGGACAGAATTAAAAGTCAATTTAGATAAACTTTTCTCTCGAGCTTAAAGTCAAGTGGTTTACCGTCGCGCTCTACTTTTACCAGAATAGTTCTCTGATCCCTTTCCACCCGGTTCATGAAATAATAACACGCCCCTTCTCCATCCAGATGATCCAGCATTACGTTATTGATGCTGATAATAGAATCCCCGATTTTCAATGGAAAGTTTTCCTGCTGAAAAACAAAAGCCACCACCGGCTTCTGGTCGACAAAACGGTAGCTGAATCCGAACGATTCAAGCTTAGCCGGGTCATTCCGCATCCGCTTCAGGTAAATTTTATGGTTTTTCCAGTCGAGAATAAAAGAAAAGTCCCGCAGGAATTCATTTCCGATCAGGTCTGTGGTACCGGTCGAAATAATTTCATTACGGAAAACCGTATTCCCCAACGCCAGCGAATCCGTCCTGAAAATAGCTCCTGCAACCGGTTTTGCCGCTCCGAATGCTCCCGTCGAACGGGTTCCGAAGGTTTCTATTTTACGGACTGCCTTCCCCGCCTCGAAATTCTTTTCGGTAATTTCAAACCGGCCTGAAAAACCCGTATCAAAAGTAAGTTCAACATTTTTGCCGAAAAGAGAAGTTTTTATTACCGGGGTCTTCTGCGGCGTTGGGTGAAAAGGAATAATCGTATAATCTTTCAGATTGAAATAGGAAAGTTCACGGGTGGCCTCCAGAGAATTTTCTGCATAATTAATTCTCCAGAACAGCTTGGCCATCTGGTTGGCGCCGATGATCCCGTCTACTTTCAGACAGCCGAGTTCTGCGGAATTAAGGTCCAGTACAACAGCCCCTATATTTTTAAAAACCATCTGATCGACGGTCATTTCGGGAAGTTCCGTAAAAATCTGATGCTGTTTATTATTGTTGGAATCTCCTACCGATCTTTTATATTTCTTTTTCAGTTTCAGTTCATTAAAGATGGCACTGGAAATCACGGTCGGCGCCCCGGAATCGAAAAGAAAATTATAAAATTTGCCGTTGATAGTAACCTGCACAAAAGGGAGATTGTTCTCAAATCTCAGGTTGATTCTTTCTACAGGATGCTGAAGCTGTACCTCTCCTTTTGCAAAAAACTTTTTACTTTGCGCGTCAACCGTAATCGTTAATAGCAGGAAAAGTGAGTACAGGATTTTCTTCATTAGCTAATTTTATACGAAAATAAGGTTTTGTGAGGGAAATAATAAATTACCCGGCAAAATATTTTATCACT
>JAKOOG010000199.1 GCA_022701545.1 Weeksellaceae bacterium
ATGACGAAGGAGCCCCTGAATTTCGGAAAGGGAAAATCTGGCCTTTTTCAGCCTGTTTACGGAAGGATTAATGGAATAACTGAATGAAGTCCGGAAATCCGCTTTTTCAAGGTTAGAACGATCGAAAACAGCACCGGTAAAGTCGCAGCCGGTAAAAACAGTATACGACAAATCAGCTTCTGAAAAATCGACTTCCGTTAATCTGGAATTTTTAAACCGGATTTTTTTAAGGGAGGTTTTATAAAAGACAGAGTTGTTGAGCAGGCAGTCTTCAAACGTAAAGGATAATCCGAATTCATTACAATCATTAAACTGCAATCCGAACATCTTGCATCCGCTGAAGAGCACATCGCGAAAAGCCGTTGAAATAAGCTTTACCATACTTAGATTGCATCCTGTAAACGCACAATCGTTGAAATTACATCGGGAAAGATCTATATATTCAAAATTACAGTCGAGGAATATGCAGTTTTCGTATTCCCCTATATTAAAAGGTTCCTTTGTAAAGTCTTTGTTTTCAAAACGCTGATCTGAAAAATAGTTGCCCATAATTATTTTTAAACATTAAGCTATTGTCATGTTGAGGAATTTGCAACGAAAAGATTTTGCAAGAAAGCAAATAATGGAAAATAAACATCAATTAAACCCCCATCATCCAGCTTCAAGTCCTTTACACCAGACTGTTCTTGTCCGAATAATTCAATTTAAAGAAAATAAAAGTCATCATTGAGAAGGCAAGCAGTGAGCTTCCTCCATAGCTGAAATACGGCAGCGGAATCCCAACTGTCGGGAAAAGCCCCATGACCATCCCTAAATTGATGGTAAAGTGCATCAGCAGGATCGAGGCAAAGCAATATCCGAAAACGCGGTTAAAGCCCGACTTCTGCTGTTCTGCGAGGTAATAAATCCTTCCGATATAGATCATGTAGCATAAAATTAAGACAGCGCTTCCTGCAAAGCCCCACTCTTCACCCACCGTACAGAAAATATAATCGGTTTCCTGCTCCGGAACGAACTTCCCCTGGGTAACGGAACCTTCCCGGTATCCTTTTCCCCACAGTCCTCCGGAACCGATGGCCGTTTTGGAATACAGCAAATTATACCCCGAAGTATCCCGGAATGCTTTTTCACCTTTAAAAAGAACCTCGATCCTTTCCCGTTGGTGCTTGGGCAGTTTTTCTAAAATATAAGGCGAGCCGAAAGCCAGACCGCATAACAGGATGACAGAACCGGCAATGCTTGAAATGGAAATAACATTCCACGACATTTTGTAATAATTCATCACGATATATCCGCCGACAATCACAACAATGGCAAGCGCAACCCAGATCGGATCTACCGCCAGTGAAACCAGGAATACGCCGGCAAATAAAAATCCGACCCCAAATAATATCCCGCTTAATCCTTCGCGGTACAAGGCAATAAAAAATGCAATGAAAACCAGCATTGAACCAACGTCAGGAATCGCCAGTACCACCACTGCCGGAATGCCGATAATGGCCAGCGTGGTCAGTAAGGACTTTCTGTTCTTCAAATTAAATTCCGGCCCGGAAACATAGTTGGCCAGCATCAGGGCCGTTCCTATCTTGGCAAATTCTACCGGCTGCATGGTAAAGCTGCCGAATTTGTACCAGTTTTTCTGCCCGAGAATTTCTTTACCAAACGGAAAAAGCCCGACCAAAAGCAAAACCCCGCCGATGTAAATAATACCGGACATGTTTTCGAAGAACTTGCTTCTTCCCACGAAAATGACCAATCCTACAAACAGGGAGATCCCGAAAAACACCAATTGTTTTTCGCCAAGTTTCTGGTCTACACTGTAAATATTTGCAATGGCAAAAGCACAAAGCAGGAAATACAGGCCGAGACCCAATTTATCTATTCCTTCTGCCCATTTCATTGCCTGACTGTTTTTGTATTTTTAGATTTTTTCTGCTCTTCGTCTATTTTTTTCTTCAGCTTTTCCTTCTGCTCTTTTACCAGCTTCAGGCTGTCCTGAATTCTCTTTTGCTTAATGGAATCTGCACTGGGCTTGTACAGGCCTTTGCGCTTCAGATCGGCAATCCACTGCCTTTTGTATTCAGGCATAAAGCTGGATGTAACCATTTTTTTGTAAAGGAAATCACGCTTCACATCGCCGGTAATGTACTTTTCTGCAATCACCGTGGCGGCCGGACCTGCCCAGGTAGCACCGAATCCCGCATGCTCCATAACAGCCGCTACTACGATTTTCGGTTTGTCGGCAGGAGCAATCAGTACAAAAATAGAGTTGTCTTTTCCTTGCGGAACCTGTGCTGTACCGGTTTTCGCCAGCTGGGTAAAATCACTTGACTTTAATCCGTGCGCCGTACCTCTCAACACGACCGCTTCCATTCCTCTCAAAACCGGATCGAAATGCTTTTTATCGACCAGCGTATAATGTTTTTTCTTAAACCTCGGATCCGGATTCGGCTTTCCGTCGATGGCTTTTACGATATGCGGAGTATAATACCAGCCTTTATTGGCAATGGCAGACACATAATTGGCCAGCTGAAGCGGCGTTACAAGAACATCTCCCTGCCCCATTCCGTTGTAAATGGCTCCCGTAGACATTTCATCCCAGTTTTTGAAGTCGGTTCTTTTGGAGCCACTGGCTTTGATCATCGCCTTAAACCTTTTTTCGTAGAAATCACCTGTGGGAATACGTCCTCTTGCACCTACTGCGAAATCGTTATTCAGAAACTCCCCGACGCCGAAACTGCTCATGATCTTTTTCCATTCATCCACTCCTCGGGAAGGATTCAGCGGATATTTTTTAAGAATGGCAATAAAAGCATAGGTAAAGAAACAGTTGCTGGAAACCTGAATTGAAGGGATCAGCGGATCTGCGCCCCCATGCCCTTTAATTCTTTTGCCTTTATAATAAAATCCGCCGCCGCAGGGGAAAATCGTATTTTCATTCATCACCCCCATCTGCATAGCTGCCAAAGCCGTGAGCAGCTTAAACGTAGATCCCGGAGGATAGGCTGCCTGCAAAGAGCGGTCGAAAGTCGGTTTGTTCTCGTAAAGCGTATCTTTTGATAAAGCGTATAAATTTCTTGATTTGTTCGGTCCCGTGAACAGGTTCGGATCAATATCCGGGCCTGTAGCTGCCACCAGCACTTCCCCGTTATTAGGGTCTATCGCTACAATAGCGCCGTGCTTGTTCACCAGCATTTCTTCCGCCATCCGCTGAAGGTCGTAATCGATGGTCAGCGTAATATCTTTTCCGGTAATCACATCTTTGTCCAGCGATCCGTTTTTGTAAGGTCCCACATTCCGGAGCCGGATATCTTTCTGGATGTACTTCATTCCTTTTATACCCCGCAGGTCTTTTTCATAAGCTTTTTCGATTCCCGTTTTCCCGATAAAATCCCCGGGCAGATAATAGGTAGAATCTTTTTTAATCTCCCGCTCATTTACCTCACTGGTATACCCCAAAAGATTTCCGGAAGTGGACACTTCATACTGACGCTGAGGTCTTGAGACAATGCTGAATGCAGGATATTTAAAGATAATTTCCTGAACCCTTGCGATATCTTCCCGGCTCAGGTTTTTCATGAATGTCATCGGGGTAAGCCTGGAATAATATTTTTCCTGTTTGATGTTCTCAATGGTCCTGATAAAATCATTTTTTGAGATCTTCATCAGGTTACAGAAGCCTACCGTATCAAAATCAGGTCTCATCAGTGCCTGCGTGAAGGAAATTTCATAAGCAGGCTGATTTCCTACAAGAATTTTTCCATTCCGGTCGAAAATGACGCCCCGCTGTGGAATAACGTATTCGATTTTAATGGAAGTATTGGCTGCATTCAATGCATAGCGGTCTGTAAAAAGCTGCAAATAAGCAATTCTCGCTATGAAAATCAGGGCGATAACAATGAGAACGGAAAAGATTTTTAAATAACGTGTGTTCAAACTTTTTGTTTGATTTTAAATATTAATGCGTAAATAACAATAAATATAAATGAAATTACACTCGTTATCACTACATTAAGTAATATTTCAAAAAATCGGCTCAGCTTAAAGAATTCGATATACTGTACCAAAAGCTGATGTAAAAAAATACTTGAGAATAAAAACAGCAAAAACTGCGCCCATTGAAGGGACTGAAAAGAGAAGAAATCGGTAGAAGTATCGGTGGAAGTCCTGAAAATCAGGGTTCTGAAATAGGCAATCAGGGTGGTTGCAAAAGCATTAATCCCCCATGTACCCAAAAAGCCGTCTACGGAAAGTCCAATTAAAAAACTTAAAGCCAGGAATTGAAATTTATTCCTGAAGAAGGGATAGAACATCACAAATACCGGATACAGCACCGGCGTATACTTTGCGAAAATAGTAATCCTGTTCAGTACAAAAATCTGTAATGCCACCAGGAAAATCATAATCAATATGTCCGTAAATAATGTCCTGCTAATCATTTTCCTTTTTTATTACCGCCTGCATGGTATCCTGAATCTTCTGAACTTCAGCTTTCTTCAGGTTTTTCACCACGTATACTTTGCTTAACGCACCCATTTTTTCACTCAGCTCCACGGAAATGTCCCAGAAACCTGTTTTATTATCAACGGAATAGCCGGCAATCGTGCCGATCATCACCCCTTTCGGGAAAATGGCGGATTTTCCGTCTGTTACCACCGTATCACCTACTTTCAGGGCAACATACTTGGGAATATCAGCCAGATGCATCACCCGGGAATTTTCTCCGGTCCAGCTAAGTGTTCCGAAATAACCCGAGTTTTTCAAGGCCGCATTAATCCTGATTTTACTGACACTTAAAACCGACTGAACCAATGCATAACTGTCGGTAGAGTTGATGACGATGCCTGCGATTCCTTTCGGAGCCATAACACCCATCTGCGGAAATACGCCGTCCCGTCGTCCTCTGTTGATGGTAAAGTAATTGTTTCTTCTGTTGATGCTGTTGAAGACGATTTCCCCATCTACAAAAGTATAGATCTGGCCACCGCCTAAGGTATCATGAACTTTCCTGAACATCGGATTTTTAGCGCCCTGTTTTCCATAGAGCTCAACCATCAGGGCCTTGTTTTGAGTCACAAGGTCTTCATTGATCTGTTTCAGTTTAAGATAGGAAACCCCTTCGTCTATATATCCGGAAACCCATGAATTCAACGCAGCCGACTGGCCCGCAATCCAGGATTGCTGCATGGCATTTTTAGAGAATATCAGAACGAGAGCAATGATTTGCAGAAATATAAAGAAGACAAAAAGTGCATTCTTTGAAAATAATCTCAGCAAAAATCCCATTCAGATGTGTTTCGTAAAAGGTTAGAATTATTTAATCAGGAAATTGAATTTATCCATATTTTTAAGAGCAATACCGGTTCCGCGAACGACTGCTCTCAACGGATCTTCCGCTACAAACACAGGAAGGCCTGTCTTTTTATGCAACCGGTCTGCAAGACCTCTTAATAAAGCACCGCCTCCCGCAAGGTAAATCCCTGTTTTGTAAATATCGGCTGCCAGTTCCGGAGGGGTTAAAGAAAGTGTTTCCATGACGGCATCTTCAATCCTGATGATGGATTTATCCAATGCTCTGGCAATTTCCTTATAGCCTACCATAATTTCCTTCGGCTTACCGGTAATAAGGTCTCTTCCCTGTACCGGAATATCTTCAATATCCACATCCAGGTCTTCAACGGCAGAACCTACTTCGATTTTAATCCTTTCAGCGGTTCTTTCCCCGATGTAAAGGTTATGGTGTGTTCTCAGGTAATAAGCAATATCGTTGGTGAATACATCCCCGGCAATTTTTACGGATTTATCGCAAACGATACCTCCCAAAGCAACCACGGCAATTTCCGTAGTACCACCGCCGATGTCGATGATCATATTCCCTTCCGGCTTCTGAACGTCGATCCCGACTCCTATTGCAGCCGCCATCGGTTCATAAATCAGACGGACTTCTTTGGCATTTACTTTCTGCGCCGAGTCTCTTACCGCCCTTTTTTCAACCTCTGTGATCCCGGAAGGAATACAGATTACGATCCTTAAAGCAGGCTGAATGAATTTACCCTTAATACCCGGAATTTTCTTGATGAATTCCTTAATCATGTGTTCAGAAGCATGGAAATCGGCGATTACCCCGTCTTTCAGCGGACGGATCGTCTTGATGTCCTCATGAGTTTTACCCTGCATGTGCTTTGCCTGCTCACCCACGGCAATCGGCCTGCCCGTTGAACGTTCAATAGCAACAATCGACGGCTGATCGATAACAATTTTATTATTATGGATGATAAGGGTGTTGGCAGTACCAAGGTCTATCGCAATCTCTTGCGTAAACATATCGAATAAACTCATACTTTTTTACTTCTGATTTTTTAAGGAGTTACAAAGATATAAATTTAAGACGTGTAAAGAAATTTCATATGCATTTAATTTGGTTAAAATTTTATTAAAATTTCTATGCGGTTATTAACTTTTACGTTAAGTATTTACAGAGCCTGAATTAAACCAGATTCAAGATTTTTCAGGATTGAAGCGGCACAAATGAAGAACCTGATCTTCAGCGGCAGAAAATATGAAAACGCCCGACGGTTTTAAGGGCTAAAATTCTTAAAAACGTTAACAGCTCTGAAGTAAAATTTCAGATGTTCAGGTCAGGGATGAACCTTTATTTAGAAGCATCCCAAAATAGTTATTTACGATAATTATCATATACACTTTCAGAAGATGTTTTGTGAAAAAAAACGTAAATTTGCCCCGCTTATGTTACAGTATTCCAACATACATCAGACCTCAAATTTCGCAGTTCTTTCCATCAGCTTCGAAAAAGCCGATACAGAGACCCGGGGAAAATTTGCTTTTTTTGATGAAAACATCAAGAATTTTGTCACGCGGATCCATAATGAAGATTTAGGGGATGCTTTTGTGGTTTCAACCTGTAACAGAACCGAAATTTATACCACTTCTCCCAATTACCTTCTCGTCGCTGAAGAATACTGCAAAACCATCGGCGTCAACCTGATGGACTTCATGCAGTTTGCCAATATCCTGACGAAGGAGGAAGCTTTGAAACATCTGTTCCGGGTGGCAGCCGGCCTGGAAAGCCAGATTATCGGAGACTTTGAGATCATCGGGCAGATCAAAAAAGCGTACAACCGCTTCAAAAAAGAAAGACAGAATTCCAATCCTTATCTTGAAAGGGCTATTAATTCGGCCATTCAGATTTCAAAAAGGATCAAGAACGAAACGGGGATTTCCAATGGAGCAGCTTCCGTTTCTTATGCTGCCGTTCATTATATCCTGAATAACCAGAAAAGGATTACCGAAAAAAATATTTTGTTGCTGGGTGTCGGAGAAATCGGGCAGAATACGGTAGAAAATCTGGTGAAGCATGTGTATCAGCCAAAGATCAAGATTGCCAACCGGACACAGGAAACCGCTGAAAAGATTTCCGAAAAATACAAGATCCCGCACATCGACTATGCCGATTTCGATAAGGAACTTAGCGGAACCGATATTTTAATTGTAGCTACCGGAGCACGGCATCCGCTCGTCAACAAATCCCATTTCCCGAACGGAAAGGAAACGCTGGTGATCGACCTTTCCATCCCGAACAACGTAGACAAAAACGTGACGGACAACAAAAATGTAACGCTGATTGATGTGGATGAACTTTCCAAACAGATCCAGCAGACCATCCAGCAGCGGGAAAAAGAAATCCCGAAAGCGGAAAAAATCATTAAGGAGATGACGAAAGACTTCCTGGAATGGGAGAAAAAAAGAAGGCTGGCCCCAAACATCCACCATTTTAAAGCGGTCCTTAAAAATATGGAACGCAATGAAATGCACAATTTTTATAAAAAAAACAAATACATAAACATCACGGACATGGAACTTTCCGATAAAATGATTCAGAAAATTACCAACCGTTTTGCAAAATATATCATCGACAATCCGTTGAAAGCCGAAGAAATTAGTAAATTAATGCACGAAATATTAGTTGAACAACCAAACAACGAATTCAATGAAAAGCATTAGAATCGGAACCAGAAATTCCGCATTGGCCCTCTGGCAGGCGAGAGAAGTGGCGAGACACCTTCAGAACAACAATTATTTAACGGAAATTGTCCCTATTGTATCTTCAGGCGATAAAAATCTTTCCCAGCCGTTATACGCTTTGGGAATTACCGGGGTTTTTACACGTGATCTCGATGTCGCTTTGTTGAATGACGAAATCGATATTGCCGTACATTCCTTAAAAGATGTCCCGACCAAACTTCCTGAAAATCTTGAAATTGTTTCCTGCCTGGAGAGAGATTTCCCTCAGGACGTCCTGATCCGTAAAGAATCGGCAAAAAATAAAGAACTCCACGAACTGAAACTGGCCACAAGCAGTTTAAGAAGAAGGGCCTTCTGGCTGAAGAATTTCCCACATGCCGAGTTTTCCGACATCCGCGGAAATATCCAGACCCGGCTTCAAAAACTGGAAGAGGGAGATTTTGATGCGACCATCCTGTCCCTGGCAGGCATTAAGCGGATGAAAATGGAAATTGATTACGAAATGATTCCTTTTTTAATTCCTGCACCTTCACAGGGTGTTATTGCCGTGGCCGGACATTCTGATAAAACTGAAATCAACGAGGCGGTAAAACAATTTACCAACCACGAAAAGACACAGCTTTGCGTAGAAATGGAGAGAAATTTCCTGAGCACGCTGGAAGGCGGCTGTACCGCACCGATCGGGGCATTCGCCGAAATCTTCGAAGATCAGATCCGTTTCAAAGGGGCGCTGTGCTCACTGGATGGGAAAAACTGTATCGCTACCGACGAAAGCTTTGTGTACACGCCGGAGGAAAACTTCGGAGAAACATTTGCCAAAGTTTTACTGGAAAACGGCGGAAAGGAATTGATGGCCGAAATTAAAACCCAGATTTAAAATTCGGAGTTAAGATTTAACGTTCAAGATTCTGAATGCGATGAAAAAATGTTTTTCAGTATTTGCGGTCATTCTTCTGATATTTTTTGGAAAAGCACAGAATACTTTTGCGCTGAAGCTCTCCGATGCCGCCCTCAGCCTTACAAAGAACAAGGTAACATACGATCCTGCTTATTTCATCATTAAATATCCGAATGGGGATGTTCCGGCTGACAAAGGGGTTTGTACCGATGTTGTGATCAGGGCATACCGGAAGCTGGGGATCGATCTTCAGAAGGAAGTGCATGAAGATATGGCGAAAAACTTTTCAAAATATCCGAAAACCTGGGGACTGAAAAAACCGGATCCTCATATCGATCACCGGAGGGTTCCGAACCTGCAGGTTTTCTTCGCTAAATACGGAAAATCAAAATCCACAGAACCCAAACCCGGACTTTATGTTCCCGGAGATATCATCACCTGGCTCCTTCCGGGGAATCTAACGCACATCGGAATGGTGGTGAACCGGAAATCAGCTGACGGCAGACGGTATCTGATCGTCCATAACATCGGAAAAGGGCAGGTCGTTGAAGATTGCCTTTTTAAATTTAAGATGACCGGGCATTACCAATATCAGAAATAATCAGGAATGAAAAAGATACTCTATTTTTATGTTGTCCTGATCATCGGTTTTGCAAAAGCACAGACCGGCGAGCCGAAAATCATTCAAAAACCGATCAGCTATTCTGAAGAAAGAGTGCGCCTGAGCCTTGAATATTTGAAGGATCACCATGGCCTGGTTCAGAAAACCCCGACGATTGTTCCTAAAATGATTGTTCTTCATTATACCGCCAACGGAAATATAGAAAGCAATTTTAAATATTTTAATAAAACCTATCTGCAGGGCGGCAGAAGTGCGTTGAAAAAGCAGAGTACGCTGAATGTATCTTCCCAGTACCTCATCGACCGGGACGGAACGATTTATCAGCTGATGGACCCGGCTCAATTTGCAAGACACACCATCGGGCTGAATTACTGCGCCATCGGAATTGAAAACATCGGCAGCAAAAAAGAGCCGCTTACCGATCAGCAGGTGGCAGCCAATACCCAACTGATCCGGTATTTAACGAAGAAGTATAAAGTTGAATACCTCATCGGACATTCGGAATACGGAATTTTCAGGAATTCAAAGCTCTGGAAAGAATCGGATCCCGATTATTTTACCGTAAAGGAAGATCCGGGACTGGATTTCATGAATAAAGTAAGGCGGCAGGTTGCCGATCTGCATTTAAAAGACCAACCTTAATGAAGATTTTATTTACCAAAACTATTGATCCGGCCTTGCTGTCCAAAGAATTGGGTGAGGATGTCTTTGTGGACTGTATTGAGGTAATCCGGACCAATGCCTTGAAAATCGCTCCTTTCGACCTTAAAGACTGTTCACTGATTTTCACCAGCGCCAAAGGGGTAAATGCTTTTTTTAAAAATGGCTTCGTTCCCAACGAAGATTTTACAGTAAAAAATTACAACCGGATCTACTGCGTCGGTGAAAAGACCAAAAAAGAATTGCGGAAGAACGGTTTCGGGACTTATAAAGTCCTTAGGAATGCAGCCGAACTTTCAAAATTTATCATTACCCACTGCCAGCATGAAAAGTTTCTGCATTTCTGCGGGAATATTGCCCTGGACGTGCTTGACCACAATTTACCCTTACAGAATATCCGTTACCGGAAAATCATCGTCTACAATACGGAGGAAATCAATCCGGTAATAAATGAAAAATATCATGCTGCCGTATTTTTTAGTCCGAGCGGAGTTCGTAGTTTTGCAAATCGGAATTCCTTTGAGGATATGAAGCTGGTTTCCATTGGAGAAACGACTGCGCGGGAGCTGAGAAAACAGACTTCGCAGCCGGTTCTCGTTTCGGAAGGAAACACCTTAACATCGGTCCTGAAGCTGATCCGAAAAGAAATTTTGAACAAAGATTGATATTTTAATTGTCATTTTTGGCAGTAAAGTCTACTATATATTATGATTAAAAACGACCTATACTTAAAAGCACTTCGCGGAGAAACCGTAGAAAGACCGCCGGTCTGGATGATGAGACAGGCCGGGAGATACCTGCCGGAATTCATTGCGCTGCGCGACCAATATGATTTCTTCACCCGATGCCAGACGCCGGAGCTCGCTTCTGAGATCACCGTACAGCCGATCAGAAGGTTTCCGCTGGATGCCGCAATCCTTTTTTCCGACATCCTGGTGGTTCCTCAGGCCATGGGCATCGATTTTAAAATGAAGGAAAATGTAGGTCCTTGGCTGGATACCCCGATCAGGACGATGGAACAGGTGCAGAATGTTGCGGTTCCGGATGTGAATGATACCTTAGGCTATGTTTTTGATGCGATTGAACTGACTTTACAGAAACTGGACAATGAAATTCCGCTGATCGGTTTTGCCGGCTCTCCGTGGACGATTCTTTGCTACTGCGTGGAAGGAAAAGGAAGCAAGGCCTTCGATATTGCGAAATCGTTCTGTTTCCAGCAGCCGGAAGCGGCACATCTGTTGTTACAGAAGATTACGGACACGACCATTGCCTATTTAAAAAGAAAAGTGGAAAAAGGCGTTTCTGCCGTTCAGGTTTTCGATTCGTGGGGCGGTATGCTTTCTCCGAAAGACTATCAGGAATTTTCATGGCAGTACATCAGCCAGATCGTAGAAGCATTAAGCCCGCTGACGCACGTGGTGGTATTTGGAAAAGGATGTTGGTTTGCCCTAGAAGAAATGGCCAAATCGCCGGTTTCCGCATTGGGGGTTGACTGGACAATTACTCCTGAACTGGCCAGGACATTCACCAGCCACAACATTACCCTTCAGGGAAATTTTGATCCGGCAAGACTCCACTCTACCCCCGAAACCATTAAAAAAATGGTGACTGAAATGATCAACCGTTTCGGAAAAGATAAATATATTGCCAACCTGGGCCACGGTATTTTGCCGAATATCCCGGTGGAAAATGCGGAAGCGTTTATCCGGGCAGTGGTGGATTGGAAACCTTCTGCTGAGTTTTAATCTTATTTTAAACAATTCTTCACTGAAACAAGTTGAGATTCCTATGGAATGACAGACTTAGTGTAAAATTGATATAATAAAATACCCTTGCCTGATGACAAGGGTATTTTTATTTTAATAACTTAATTTAAATCGTCCGTTATCTGAACTGTTTCTGCCGGCTTTGAAATCTGGTCGGCGAAATACTGCTCCAGGTCTTTCAGGGTTTCAGGATTGGTCCGGATGTCTTTTACCTGCTGCCCTTTGTTGACCACTACAATTCTATTGCAGACCTCCGTGGTGTGCGAAAGGTCATGGCTGGAGATCAGGAAGGTCACGCCGTCCTGCTTGGATAATTCCTTGATCAGATTTTTCAGTTTGATCTGCGTCGAAGGATCCAGGTTGGCAAAAGGCTCATCCAGAATAATGATTTCCGGGTTTCCGATAATGGCACCTACAATGCCTACCTTTTTCTGATTCCCTTTCGACAGGTCACGAACATATTTCCCGGAATTTAAAATCTCCCCGCTGAAAAGATCATGGAACTGTTTCAGGAAATCGTCTACCGATGCTTTATTCTGTCCCCTCAGTTCACCGATAAAGTAAAAATATTCTTCCGGCGTCAGGTAACCGATCAGGAAAGAATCGTCTACAAAAGCGGAAACTTTGTTTTTCCAGGCTTCGGATTCATTGACTTTGATTCCTTCAATGCTTACAAAACCTGTAGTCGGCTGGATCAGATCCAGCATCAGGCTGAAAAGCGTGGTTTTCCCGGCTCCGTTGTTTCCCACCAGGCCGAAAGTTTCTCCTTTGGGAATTTCAAGATGCTCTATATTCAAAACAGTGGCTTTGCCGTAAGTCTTTGTTAAATTATTTATCGTGATCATATGATTAATCTTTGTTTTTGAATGCTTCTAATGTACTGTATTTTTCTACCTTGTAATGTCTGACGATGATATCGAAGATTTTTTCCCTTAATAAAAACCCGATCAGCCCCAAAACTGCGATGCTGACTACCCCTGCGGTAATATTAAAGAAGTATTTCATCAGGGCGAATACCACCATCGGCAGGATCATTTTCGGAATGAGCAGCAGCATAGACTTGATATTAAAGCTGTTCTTCTGTCCGAATCTTTTTTCTTTTGAATTCAGGTCGATCTGCATTTTGTTGAAAGCACCGGACCACAGCGTAAACTGAGAATTCACCCCGATATTGTAAATCCCTGCTGCAAAGAACGTAAGGTACATATCCCAGCCGAAATAGGCGTAGCAAAGCGCCAGGATTATAGAAAACCCGGTAGCGATATTCATCAGCCACCATTTGGCTTTCAGGTATTCCTTATAAGGCACATTCAGCGTCATCATCAGCGGATAATAAGAGCTGTCAAAAGCCGGAACCCGCTGCCCGAACATAAACTGGAAGCCACCTGTCACAAACAGCCCCATAAACATCATCATCGCCGGCGTTTTGTAGATGGAAGAAGAAAACATCAGCATTCCGTAAAAAAGGAACAGAAAGCTTCCCCATATAATTCCTTTCGTAACTTTATTACGTCTGAGCATCTTAATATCGTTGTTGATAAACGTGCCGATAGCTCCGAATTTATTCAGGAATACGATATTTTCGGTTTTCCCGACTTCCTTTTTTGCTTCCAGGCCTTGATCCAGATAAAAGATTTTACGGATATGGCTGAAACAGATTTTCCAGAGTCCTGAAAATAATAAAATGGAAATGACCACAAAATAAGGCCTTGCATAAAAATTGAAGAAAAACCGCTCCGAATAGTCCAGTACCGGAACAATATGATAATACGACAATCCGATAGCCGCAGCAAAAAGACAGCCTACAAAAATTGCAACCGCTTCTTTATCATTAAAAAGGATATTGATAAAATTATTCAGGTAAAAGAGTAACGAAACCCCGATCAGCCAGGCAATCATTCCTGGCGCATCATACCCGTTGAACAGGGCAATAACGGAAAAAGTAATCAGAAACAGGGAATTCAGCCAGCTGAACGCATTCAGAAAGGTTTTGGCCAGCATATAATTTACCAGTGTTTTCTTGGAAATATTCAACGTAAGGAAGGGCTTAATATTCTGTGTCGGCAATTCCTGCCACAAATATTTAACGATCAGATCGACCGCCCAAAGTACAATTAAAAATTTGGAAACGACCTTTACCGGATTCTGGTGCATTTCTTCCTGGATGTAGTAAAAAGCACCAAATGCTCCTCCTGCCAAACAGAGCATAAAATAGAGAATCCCGATAAAACGGAGAATCTTCATCGCCAGGTTGATCCCTACGGAGCTGCCGCGAAAAAAACTTTTGATTTCTAATCT
>JAKOOG010000236.1 GCA_022701545.1 Weeksellaceae bacterium
AATCCTGTAGCCGGAATTCCCGACGATGCATATTAATGCTTTATGGTTTCGGAAAAACTGAATTGAAGAATTCTTCATCCGAATTTAAGATCATAAAATTTCAGCAAAAGGCTTTTCACTTTTTGCAGTCTCCAATCAATTCTTTTTCCTCCCGGAAATTTCAAAATGGCCGCTATCAATCTGTTAATTTTTTAACAGACCTATACATCAATACATCATTAAAGATCTTAAGAATCCGTATCTGTTTTTTCCGACGCAAGGTTTGTTTTTGATGGTGTATATTGAAGGCAGGCAAAGCGAGGATCAGCAAGCTGATCTGATGAAGCGTATTTGATATGGTATGCTTGATCATCGGTATTAGTTGTCAAACTTTGTCGCAGTTTTTTTTCATCTTCAATTCTGACTATCCCCATATAGATTTGTATCCTAATCTGCATCATCGCCAAATCTGCGAGAGACCGTTAAGCAGAATCAGTATTGACTGCGTATTTTTCGGAACTTTAACAAACCCTAAGCAGATTTTTATTAAACTACAGATTTTCGAAGATTTTTTAGAGGTAATAACGGCCCCGGCTAACCTCAGCCACCAATAATTAAGGTTTCTCCAGACAATAGAGTATAAAAATTAAATATCTGCCTTATGGTTTATGTATATCATTAAAAGGAGTCCGCCGACCTCTTCGACGTTTTCAAACTTCTGTGCGCTTCTATTCGTTTTGTACTTAACTTTATGATGCAGCAGGAATACCTTTTGTCGCTTTTGCGGTTTAAATTACACCAGCATATTCAGCACGTCCGGGTTGTCATTAAGATAGGATTCGAAATAGCCGAGCTGCTGCATTCTGGATTTCAGGCCTTCAAAACCGGAAGGATCGGAAAGTTCGATACCGACAATAGCCAGCGCCGTTTCCCTGGAGTTCTTCTTGGTGTATTCGAAATGGGTGATGTCATCACCGGCACCCGGTACATTCAGCACAAAATCCTTCAGGGCCCCCGGCCGCTGCGGGAACTTCACCATAAAATAATGCTTCAGCCCTTTGTACAGCAAGGCCCGCTCTTTGATTTCCTCCATCCGGGTAATATCGTTGTTGCTTCCGCTCACGATGCAGACAACCGTTTTTCCCGGGATCTGATCCCGGTAATGGTCCAAAGCTGAAATCGACAAAGCACCGGCCGGTTCCAAAACAATGGCATCTTTGTTATAAAGCTGGAGGATGGTATCACAGATCCGGCCTTCCTCCACGGCAATGCAGTCGGCCAACGCGTGCCTGCAGATCTCGAAATTCAGATCCCCTACCCTTTTCACGGCAGCTCCGTCTACGAAATTATCAACTTCCGGCAGTTCCGTATTGAAATTATTGCTGATGGATACTTTCATGGAAGGCGCGCCTTCCGGTTCTGCACCGATCAGCAGGGTTTCCGGGGAAAGGGCTTTAAATACCGTGGCAATTCCGGAAGCAAGGCCGCCCCCGCCAACCGGAATGAATACGAAATCCAACGCTTCCTTCTGTTGCTCCAGGATTTCCAGTGCCAGCGTAGCCTGCCCTTCAATGATCTGAACATCGTCAAAGGGATGGATAAAGGCGGCTCCTGAAGCGGCGGCAAAATCCAAAGCGGCACTTTTTGCCGCATCAAATGTATCTCCTGCCAGTCTGATTTCAATGGTATTCCCGCCAAACATTTCCACCTGCTCCAGCTTTTGCTTGGGGGTGGTAACCGGCATAAAGATGGTTCCTCTGATACCGAGCTGACGGCAGGAAAAGGCAACGCCCTGGGCATGGTTTCCCGCACTTGCACACACGATTCCGTCCCGGGTTTTCCCTTCCTGAAAAAGGGTTTTGATTTTGTTGTAGGCACCCCGCAGCTTGTACGACCGTACCGGCTGCAGGTCTTCCCTTTTCAGAAAAATACGGGCACCGAACTTTTCGGATAACCGTGCGCTGTACTGCAAGGGGGTAAAATTCACAACACTTTCTATACTTTCCCGGGCTTTCTTCACGGCTTCCAGGGTGGGCAACATCAGCGTTTCATTCATGACTTTTCAATTTAAACGGTTCTGATCGATTTCATGGCCGTCATGGCCTGGCGCAGCTTTCGTCCTACGGCCTCTACCGGATGGTTCCGCAATACGTCATTAACGTGTACCAGCCGGGCATTGTCTACCGCGCTGTCTTTTCCTTCATTAAAATCCTTTCCGGCCAGGTCGGCATCCACTTTTTTCATAAAGTCCGCCAGCAAAGGCTTGCAGGCCTGATCGAAGAGGTAACAGCCGTATTCTGCCGTATCGGAAATTACGCGGTTCATTTCAAACAGTTTTTTACGGGCAATGGTATTGGCGATCAGCGGGGCTTCGTGCAGCGATTCGTAATAAGCGGATTCCGGTTTTATCCCGGCTTCCACCATCGTTTCATAAGCCAGTTCCACCCCGGCCCTGATGAAGGCCGACATCAGCAGATAATGGTCAAAATATTCCTGCTCCGCGATTTTCATATCTCCGGCCGGCGTTTTTTCGAAAGCCGTTTCCCCGGTTTCCGCACGCCATTTCAGCAGGTTGGCATCACCGTTGGCCCAGTCTTCCATCATCGTTTTGGAAAATTCACCCGAGATGATATCATCCTGGTGTTTCTGAAACAGAGGGCGCATGATCTCTTTGAGCTCTTCCGACAGTTCAAAAGCCTTCACCTTGGCCGGATTGGACAAACGGTCGAGCATCCCGCTCACTCCGCCGTGCTTCAGGGCTTCGGTAATGACCTCAACGCCGTACTGCACAAGTTTGGAAGCATATCCGGGATCGATTCCTTTCTCGACCATCTTATCGAATGAAAGAATGGAGCCGGTCTGCAGCAGTCCGCACAGGATCGTCTGTTCCCCCATCAGATCCGACTTCACTTCCGCTACGAAAGAGGATTTCAACACCCCGGCTTTATGCCCGCCGGTTCCTGCACAATAGGCTTTTGCCTCGGCCCAGCCTTTTCCCTGAGGATCATTTTCAGGATGAACGGCGATGAGGGTCGGGACCCCAAAACCTCTGAGGTATTCGGCGCGGACTTCGGAACCGGGACATTTCGGAGCCACCATAATAACGGTAAGGTCTTTACGGATCTGCATGCCTTCCTCCACAATATTGAAGCCGTGGGAGTATGACAGCGTGGCCCCTTCTTTCATCAGGGGCTGAACGGCATTGATCACGGCAGTATGCTGTTTATCCGGCGTCA
>JAKOOG010000251.1 GCA_022701545.1 Weeksellaceae bacterium
TTTTTCCATAAGTTTTGAATTTTTCTTCATACTAAACAAAATAGGTGCTTTTCAACACCTATTTTGCTGCTAATATGAATGTAGAATAAAATTTAATTAGTATCCAGGATTCTGGTATTTTGCTTTATCTGCTGCGGACATATCACTCATTGCATCCAATTGTCCCTGAGGAATCGGTCTTAAATAGTGATAAGCCTGAATATTTCTTGTGAAGGTCTGAGGTGTATGGTTTCCATATGCTGTTCCTCCGATTTGATATGTAGCGCCATATTCTGCCCACTTTTGTGTTCTTACCAAATCAAACCATCTGTAAAACTCTCCGTAATATTCTCGTGATCTTTCTGCCAAAATATAATCAATTGTAATCGTTGCTGGCGTTGCTGCAATCATAGCTGCACTATTGTCAGCAATATAAGTTGCATTGTTTTTATTGCTAAATCTCCATTTTCCAGCTCTTGCACGGATCACATTGATTAAATCTCTTGCGCTCATAGCACCCGAAGCTCCCTTAACCGCTGCCTCTGCCGCGATGAAATAGAACTCTGAGAACTTGGCTACAGGGAATGGTCTTGTCAAACCTGCATTAGGATACCCTAATCCGTTTGGATCATCAGTACGGTAAGTTCCGATTTTCCATAGTCCCGGATAAACGATTCTACTGATTCCATTAGGTGAAATCACCCAATCGGCACGTCCCGGCAAAACCCCTGCCCCTACACTGTTCTGGCCACTTCCGGAAGGATAAACGATATTCGAAAGTTGAGAATCATCATCTAAAAAGCTTAATATTGCTCCGCCTACCGGCACAGGAAGATTATTGGCATTGTATAATGTGGTCGTCGATTCCAACCCGGTTCCTGTTTTCTGCCAGTTCCCTCTATAAGTCGTTACAAAAGTACCGTCATAACGAGAATCATTTGTTTTATCGGCAAAGGTATTTTTAATAACCCCAATAGGCGGAGCCATACGTACCCAAGGCCTTCCTAACGATTGTGCCGCTTCTCTTGTGATCGGACTTGCAGGAGTCCAGGAAGTAGCAGATTTACTGCTTTTAATATTGGTATAATTCCATGTCTGCATCCAGGCAGCAAAATTATCAGGAGCCCATCCTGAACCAAAACCAACAGGATCCGATTCGTTATAAAAAACGCTGGAAGCCGTATGGTCTGCATAAAGCATCTGCTCTGAATTGCGGTCTTTGGAACCTTCGTTTACATCATAGTATGTCGGCTGAAGAGCATAGGATCCAGGAGTGTTGATACCTTGTAAAGCTATATCGTAAGCCTGTTGGAAATACCATTGTGCATTGTGCCCGTCCGGATCTGTTCTTGCAGCATCAGGATAAGTAGGGATGTTGTTAGGATTCTGTAACCACCACCCATAAGTAAGATATGCTTTTGCTAAAAACAGCCTTGCCACATTCTTTGTAACACCGCCAGTAACTCTAGGACTGGCAGGAAGATTATTAACTGCTTTCAATAAATCCGGGAAAATACCTCTGGTATATACTTCCGGAACGGTATTTCTTTTAGACAGAGTCGTAGGTGAAATATTAAGAGCCAATTCTCCGGAACCCAAATCTAATGGAACACCTCCATAGGTCTGTACCAATTGAAAGTAATAAAATGATCTAAAAAAACGGGCTTCCGATACAAGGGATTCAGCAATGCTAAATTTCGGTCCTCTCTCTATGATACCATTAGCTGTATTAATATAAGGAAAAACAGATCCCCAAACCATACTTGTTGGGAAAGTACTGGAATTGATCGCTGTAGCTCCTCCTGTCATATCTAGATCCTTGAAGTTACCGTCTGCACTCTGTGCCCAGGTTGCTTCATCCGTTCCATTCTGTGTTGCACTCATGTAATAGCCGTTTCCGTAAAGAAGACGTAAGCTTCTATACAACGACGTTACACCAGATGTTACACCATCTGCAGAGTTGAAATAATCAACCGTATATCCTGATCTGGGTTGCTCGTCTAGAATCTCATTGCAGCTAGACAAGGCTAGTGAACTCACTAAAATACCCAATACAATTTTTTTGTTAATTTTTATCATGATGATGTAGATTTAAAAAGATAAATTAAGTCCCAATATAAAGTTTCTTGTGGCAGGATTATTAGTTCCTATAATCAGCTGGCGATTTCTGTAGCTGCTTACCGCCTGGTTCTGATCACCAACAGAATTCGGTTCTGGATCCATACCGGACATTTTGTGATATGGTGAATAAATTACTAACGGATTTGTAACAGTAAAGTAAATTCTTAAGCTATTAATATTAAGATCCTTAAGGAAATCCTTATCTAAGTTATATCCTAATGTCAATGTTCTCAGTTTCACATATGATCCGTCAAAAAGAGCTAAAGTCGAAAGATATTTAGGGTTATCACCACTTAGCAATCCGCCCGGTTTAGGGAATCTTGCGTCTGTATTATCATCCGTATAGTAATCTACGTCTACGTTATTTCCTCTACCGGTCAATCTGTTTAAATAACCTGCAGATCCATAAATAGAACTGATCAGAACACCACCCTTCTGGAATGCTCCTACTGTACTCAACTCAAATCCTTTGTAAGCAAAACGCATATTGAAACCTCCCTGCCAATCCGGGTTAGTATCTATAATCTGTCTGTCTGCAGGACCGATAGCTCTTACAGGGGTACCATCCGCATTGTATCCGCCGGTATATAAAACTTTAATCATACCCGGAGCAGCTCCAACCTGAGGTTCCAGAATGCTAAGATAAGGATCTCCTTTTTGCCATAGACCTACATACTGATAATCGTATAATGAATTTACATTATGACCAACAAACCATAAATTATTTTCATCTCTGTCAGCTCCTGATGCGAGTGATAAAATTTTGTTTCTATTAGCATACCAGTTAATTCCTGCATCCCAGCTAAAACCTTCCGGCTTATCAATAATGATTCCATTAAGGGAAGCTTCCCATCCTTTGTTTTCGATATCTCCTACATTTTGTAGAACTCCCCCAGGGATTCCTGCACTTGATGGCAGACTTTTATTCTGAAGTATCCCATAAGTATGTGTTCTGTAATATTCTACCGTACCGTTGATTCTGTTGTTTAAGAAGCCAAAATCCAGTCCGGCATTATGGGTTTTGGAATATTCCCATCCTAAATAAGGATTGGGTGCCGTATTAATAGAAACACCGGTTGAATAAGCGCCTCCGAAATTATAAGGGTTTACCGTTAAACTTCCTAAAGTTGTATAAGGTGCAATAGCCTGGTTTGATGTTTCTCCCCAACCATATCTTAACTTAAACAAATTAACGAACTGGAAGTTTTTCATGAAATTCTCATTAGCTACATTCCATCCAACGGAGATAGCCGGATAAGTGTTCCATTTATGTCCCTCAGCAAGAACAGAAGCACCATCTGCACGAAGCGTAGCAGTAATCATATACTTATTATCATACGTATACATCGCTCTACCCATATAAGAAACAAGTCCTGTTCTTGCATAATATTGATTACTAGGGCTTACAGTAATATCCGCTTGTGGAGACTGACCAAGATTATAATATTGGAAAAAATCTGAAGGCACATTTTTAGCACTTATGTAACTGTTCATAATCGTATTCTGTTCAGACGAATACAATGCAACAGCATTGATTTTATGCTTTCCAAAAGTTTTGTCGTAGGTCAGTAAGTTTTCTATGGTCCAATGGTACGTTTGGCTATTCCCTTTTCCTGCAGAGGAAATAGCAGCAGGATTCGTACTGAATACGCCTACTCCTGTATAGTTTCCACTGTTTGAAGTTCTGAAATCCAATCCAACATTAATACGGTATTTCAATCCGTCTATCGGTAATTTCACTTCACCGTAAATATTGTTGTAAGATGAGAAAGCCATTGTTTCATCCACATATTTATCTCCAAGAGCATCAAGACTCTGTCTTGTATAAACCCATGCCTGATCCATATTCGAGGACATTGTTAATGTTCTTCTCGGATTACCGAATTCATCATAAGGACTTGCCAGAGGCGAATATCCTAAAGTAGGCGCTGAAGCAATACCATTTCCTTCGGATTTTACATAATTGGAATTGGTAGTGAAACCAAATTTGAAACTTTTTCCAACCTGCTGATCCAAACCAATCCTAAAACCGAAACGTTCATAGCTTTGCAAAGGAACAACTGCATCCTGTTTTAGATATGACAATCCAACATTATAGTTACCTCCTTCCGTACCTCCGGAAACTCCAACATCATGGTTGGTAATCATCGCCGGCTTATAATACAACTTTTGCCAATCTGTATCAACACCATCTTTTTCGCTGTCTCCATTTTTTATAAGATCGCCGGCATCATGTCTTAGCTTCGTTAATTGGGCACCATTCATCATAGGGTATCTCGAAAACAAAGTCTGGCTCCCTGTAAAAGAGTTATAGGTGAATCTTGGTTTTTGACCTTTAGATCCTCTGTTTGTTGTTACCAAGATCACCCCGTTTGCTCCTCTTGAACCGTAAATAGCAGTGGCAGAAGCATCTTTCAGGATATCTACACTTTTAATATCGCTGGAGCTTATATCTCCCAGGGATCCAGCAAAAGGAATTCCATCCAATACAACAAGTGGATCATTGGCACCGTCTGATAATGATCTCGTTCCTCTGATTCGTATTTTCATGGTTGCTCCCGGCTTACTGGAAGTCTGATTGATTTCCACCCCCGCACTTCTACTCTGTAACGCTTGCGTAATATTGGCAGTAGGAACTTCTCTGAGGGTCTCACCTTTTACACTTACTACCGAACCCGTTACGGCTTCTTTTCTTTGGGTACCGTACCCGATGACCACCACTTCCTCTATCTTCTTCTCCTTGGGCACCGTATCTTTTTTAACCTGAGCATACGCCATGCCGGCAGGTAATAAGGCCATGGCAAAAAATAGGGCCGCCTTATTGGTTTTAGCAAAATAAAATCGGTTCATAATTATTATTTTAAATATTAGGGTTGAAATAAAAAGGCTGGTAATAATTATAGTTTTTATAAATCCTTAGTGTTTAGCAGCCTTTTCATTTAGTTTAGATATACATGTTCACAATAGCTTCAAACAATTCCTGTTTTCCGCTCTTTGGCTGAGGTTCCCCGATTTCATGTGCTATTCTCTGAAGATCCTCTAAAGTAAGGGATCCTTCTTCAAATGCCTTTCCGTGCCCGTTGTCAAAAGAAGCATAGCGGTCTGTTCTTAATTTGTTATAATCCGAATTTTCAAGAATGTCGGCAGCAGCCAGAAGACCTTTGGCAAATACATCCATTCCTGAAATGTGAGAGATGAATAAATCTTCAGGATCAATAGAGTTTCTTCTGATTTTAGCATCGAAGTTTACTCCGCCTTTTCCTAGACCTCCTGCTGGTAGCAATACCAACCATGCCTGAACCATTTCCAGGTAATCTACCGGGAACTGATCAGTATCCCAACCGTTCTGGTAATCTCCTCTATTCGCGTCGATGCTTCCTAACATTCCGGCATCCACTGCTGCCTGAAGCTCGTGCTCGAACGTATGCCCTGCCAATGTAGCATGGTTTACTTCAATATTTAATTTAAAATCTTTATCCAGCCCGTAGTGTCTCAGGAATCCGATTACCGTTTCAGAATCGTAATCGTACTGGTGCTTGGTAGGCTCCATCGGCTTAGGTTCGATCAGGAAATTCCCCTGAAAGCCTTGCTGACGGGCATAATCTCTGGACATGGTAAGGAAACGTGCTAAATGGTCTTTCTCACGCTTCATATCCGTGTTTAAAAGGCTCATGTACCCTTCTCTTCCGCCCCAGAACACATAATTTTCTCCTCCCAATGCGATGGTCGCATCGATCGAGTTCTTTACCTGAGTTCCGGC
This sequence comes from Weeksellaceae bacterium, assembly GCA_022701545.1. Classification (GTDB taxonomy): domain Bacteria; phylum Bacteroidota; class Bacteroidia; order Flavobacteriales; family Weeksellaceae; genus Chryseobacterium. The sequence goes on from JAKOOG010000251.1 coordinate 5,861, forward strand.
ACAAGCCAATACATCAAAGTTCGGATTGGTAGAAGCTCCGTTCATATATCTTTCATGAGTAAAAACGTTGGCTGTTCCCCAAAGAAGCTTGATTCCGGTTTCTGCCTGCTTCTGCTTCGCATATTCTACAACTGTCTGAAGGTTCTTCTCGTAATCTTTCCAGTTATCTGCCGGGTCTACCAGGTCAATATCGTGGAAGCAATAGAAATTGAAGCCCATTTTGGACATGAATTCAAATCCTGCATCCAGTTTGTGCATGGCTCTGGTAACAGCATCATTTCCGATATCCCAAGGATGGTGAATGGTTGCCCCCCCGAACGGATCGCTTCCATTAGCACATAAGGTATGCCACCATGCCATTGCAAAACGGGTCCAGTCTTTCATCGGTTTGCCCATGATTACCTTTTCTGCATCATAATAGCGGAACGCCATCGGATTTCTGCTTTCCTTCCCTTCAAATTTAATCTTATCGATCCCTGTGAAAAACTCTTTTGTACCTGTTAAAGTGTTCATATTTATCTTATTTATTTTTTAATTAATTTTAAAATTTTGCGTGAAAATCCCCTGCTCACTGATGGTAAAGGCTCAGCAAGGACAATGGAATTTCCGTTGTAGCTTCTTAGATTATTTCATGAAGATGATTTTTCCATCTCGCATAGGCTTCTGTATATTGTTCGCGTTTTTCGTGTTCCGGTTCTATAACGGCGATTTTTTCAAGTGACGAAAATGCTTCTTTGGAATCTGCATAAAACCCGATTCCCATTCCGGCAGCCCGGGCAGCTCCCACTGCTCCGTCGGTATCATACAGTTCAATAACCGCATTGCTGACACTGGCGAGCGACTGGCGGAAAATCGAACTCAAAAACATATTGGCATTTCCTGCACGGATGACCTGAATATCCATCCCTATGTCTCTCATGATGTTCATCCCATACTCGTACGAAAAGACAATTCCTTCCTGAGCGGCACGCAGAATATCCCCTTTTGAATGGATGTTGAAGTTGATCCCGTGGATCGAGCAGCTCGTGTCTTTATTTTCAAGCACCCGCTCTGCCCCGTTTCCGAAAGGGATAATGCTTAATCCTTTGGAGCCGATCGGGGAAAGCGAAGCCATATCGTTCATATCTCCGTAAGAAGAAAGCGAAGTAGCAAAATTGTGCTTCAGCCACGAGTTCAGGATCCCGGTTCCGTTGATGCACAGCAAAACGCCCAATCTTGTCTGTTCCGGTGTGTAATTAACATGGGCAAAGGTATTCACCCTGGACAGTTTATCGTAATCCAGCTGATCCAGAACCCCGTAAACAACCCCTGAAGTTCCTGCGGTGGAAGCGATCTCCCCCGGATTGAAAACGTTCAGGGATAAAGCGTTATTCGGCTGGTCCCCTGCTCGGTAGGATATCGGGGTTCCTTCTTTCAATCCCAGTTCCTGAGCAGCAGCGGCAGAAACCGTAGACTGAATTCCGAAAGTCGGAACGATTTCCGGGAAAAAGCTTTTCGGGATCCCGTAATAATTGATAACATCTTCCGAAATGCAGTTGTTTTTAAAGTCCCAGAAAATCCCTTCGGACAATCCTTCGATGGTAATTCCGATCTGTCCGGAGAGCCTCATCGCGATGTAGTCTCCGGGAAGCATGATCTTATCGATCTTTTCAAAAAGTTCCGGTTCGTGTTCTTTTACCCAGGCCAGTTTTGAAGCGGTAAAATTTCCCGGTGAGTTTAATAAATGGGATAAGCATTTTTCTTCTCCGATTTCTCTGAAAGCCTTCTCGCCGTAAGGAACTGCACGGCTGTCGCACCAGATGATCGATGGTCTTAAAAGATTCTGATCTTTATCTACTAAAATCAGCCCATGCATCTGCCAGGTGATCCCGATTCCTTTGATATCCTCCGCCTGTATGCCGGATTCGTGCATTACGGCTTCATGGGCAAGCTTCAGGTTGGTCCACCAGTCGCCGGGATTCTGTTCTGCCCATCCCGGATGGATTGCCGTGATTTTCATTTCCTTTTTCGGAGAAAATTCTGAAGCAATCACTTTTCCGCTGGATGCCTCGATGAGACACACTTTCACAGAAGAACTGCCAATGTCATAGCCTAATAGGTACATAATGTAAAGGAGGGTATTATTTAATTAGTTTCGTATTGTTTTTCTTAAAGACCTTGGCATCAAACTTATAATATCTGGCGGCACGGTGCGATACGTTTTTTTCGATCTCATCCAACGGCACAATGTAGTTGAAGGATGATATTTTTTTATGAAAGTTTTTAATATCTATATATTTTTCGCTCAAGGCGCTGTACAGCTGGTACAGTTGCCGGATCGTAAACCTTTTCGGAAGAAGCTCGAAAATAATCGAGAAATCCGACTCGATCCATTTCCTGATCTCGATCAGCGATTCGCTGATGATCTTATTATGGTCGAAAGGCAGTGAAGGTACCTGATCAATCGGGAACCAGTCTACCGTACTGTACTTGGTACTGTTGATCTTATGGTCGATCTTACAAAGCGAGAGATAAGCGACGGTAATTATCCTGTCGATATGGTGCTTATACTCTTCTCCCATCCAGTTGATGTCCTTTTCATTGTTTGCCCTCATCGGATCTGCAAAACATCTGAACTGCTTCAATACCATTTTTTTGATCCCTGTAAGCTCATGAAGAACTCGCTCTGCCGCATCGTCTACATCCTCATCACTGAAAATAAGACTTCCCGGAAGCTTAATCTGCTTTTCCGCATCCAGGTGTCTCTCAACAAGTAAAATATTCAGTCTGTTTTCATAGTCAAATCCAAAAACGACACAGTCAACAGAAACATAGGTATGTATAAATTCAGGGCTCATTACAGTGTTAACATTTATGTAACATGACAAATATAAAAATTCAGATGAATAAAAAAAATATTTTTATTGCTAACACTTAAATATCAGTAATTTACATATCGATTTTTTATGATAACAATTGTATATAATTAATGATAAGGTTATCATAATTATTATACTTATTAATATTGTAAGAGATCATTTTACAAGCATTTATATAAAAAATAAGTATAAAAAAAAGACTATTTTAAAGGGAAAAATAGTATGATAAGAATTGTTAAAAAATATTTTTAAAAAAAATATAAACAAGTGTAAAAAAAACACTTTTATAGCCAAAAAAGCATTAAAAAAACATTAATTTTTTTACCGTTTTTGTATGTAAGGCTCACTAAAATTACCAAAAGTGGAATTTCGGCAAATGATTGCGATGTTCGGGGACTCCTTTAAAATTTAACTATTTTTAAGGGAGAATCACAATATAAATAATAGAAAAGCATCATTATTAATATCCTTTTTAAATCTCATGTAAAGATTGCTTTAATGCACACTATAAAGCAGAAACAATACTACCACTGATTGTGTAAAGTATTAAAACAAAGTCATCAAAAATATAACCGTCTGGCTTCAAATTCTGATTTATCAATCAATATGAAAAAATCGCCAATTTTTACGAACGGTTTTCAACAACCGCTATACCGGAATTTCCCATACGGAATAATGCAGATGCCAAATCCCATGTCCGGTCATCAGGATTAAAGAAACTTTTTAAATACGCTGAGGTTAAAAGCTGTACCGCTTCAACCTTTTTAGGATCTTCATCCGTTGTTTCCTTTACTTGGTATCCGGAGATACCTCCCAGCATGTGTTCACCGTTATAAATGGTGGCCAATGCATCAGCTCCCGGACTTAAAAAATAAGCATCGGTAAACCACTCCGGTCCCATTGTCGTAAGTGGAGAAAAGTCTTTGTCTCCCGCAACGACCAATGTAGGCGTCTGCATGCTGCTGTAGTCCTGGTCGAGATAAGGCAGATGCTCTTTTGCAAAATCACTGAGGGCGTCGCCACCGCGTCCTCCGGCAGATAAAAGAATGCCTGCTTTGATCCTCTCATCAAAAAAAGAGGTTTCAGTCTGCTGATCCGGACCTGCCATCCGGGCCCCCAGCAGCATGCTTGTGGTATGACCTCCGAAAGAATGGCCTACTGCTGCAATTTGGTCCGTTGCCATACGGCCTTTAAGTCCTTCAAAAGTATTCCCGATATCCTGAAGCTGATCAAGGATCTGTTTAATGTCATGGATCCTGATCCGCCAGATCTCATTTTTGTAAGGAAGTTCGTCAAAATTGCCTAATCTTCCGGAATCGGGATGGGTAGCCTGTATCACCACAAAACCGTGCGAAGCCCAATAATGGACCAAGGGAGCATATCCGTCCATCGAATTTCCGAAACCATGGGAAAAGATGATAACCGGCAACTCAGTGCCCGTGACAGGAGCGGATATTTTTACCTGTAACGGAGAAGGTCTGCCGACAGAAGAAAGTGTTATCGGACTTAAGGTAATCACAGGCTCGGCATTGCCGGCAATATGTTTATAGGTATCGTTGATTGATTGTTGAGTCATTTTATTTCTTTTTCTGTAGCAAAGGTATTTATTAAAAGTACCGGTCTGAAGATCGGTTCCCTTCAGGAAACCGTTATCTTTGCCAAACTAAATACAGCATTTCCGTATGAAAAAAGAAGATACACCTAATCGGCCGGCAGACTGCATCCCCCACTTGCGGGCAATCAGCGATACCCAATATGTATTGTCCGGAAAATGGAAGGTCGTTATCATCGGCAGCCTTTCCTTCAGCAAAAAACGGTTTACCGAATTGAAGGATGCCCTGGAAGGAATCGGATCGAAAATGCTGGCGAAGGAATTGCAGGAGCTGGTGCAGAACGGCATTGTAAAACGGACTGTAGCAGAAGATGACGGTAAGGCCGTAGAATACGAACTGACCGCGTACGGCTATTCTGTGAAACCGGTAATCGATGCCATGGCTGCCTGGGGGAAACAGCATCGGGATCATATTATCAAAGAAATGAAAAAACCCTGACTTCCGATAGAAATGGCCCGCAACGTATCCATCATGTTTCAATCCATTCAAAAGGGTAAAGAAAATTGCCTCATCCTCGATTCGGCTTCAAATAGTCTCGATCGGGATACATCGATAAGCTTTTAAATGGCCACCTTTGCCGCATCAACTTTAAATCACTTAAAATTATGCAGAACAATGAAAATAAAATCGCGTTGGTATCGGGTGCAAATACCGGTGTAGGCTTCCAGATCGCCAAAGCCCTTGTAGAGAACGGATATACCGTGTATGCAGGCTCGCGTGACCTTCAGAAAGGAAAAGCAGCAGCTGAACAGCTCGGGGAATCTGCCATAGCCATTCAGCTTGATATTACGGATAACGATTCCGTCGCAACAGCCGTTAAAACTATTGGGGATAAAACCGGGTATTTGACGCTTCTGGTCAACAATGCAGCGGTTTCCCATGCCGGGGCAGCAGGACGTACCATGGAAGAGGTTCTGGGATTACAGCGGGCCAGCACAGTATCGATCGATGAGCTGAAGACCGTCTGGGAGACCAATGTTTTCGGGACACTCGCCCTGACACAGGCTTGTCTGCCATTGCTTCAGAAAGCTTCCAATGCGAGGATTGTTACAGTGTCCAGTGCTTTGGGATCACTCACGATCAATGCCAATCCGGAAAATCCGTACCGATCCAATTTCGATGCGGCCTACGGTGCTTCAAAAACCGCGCTTAACGGGATCTTCCTGTCTCTGGCCATCGATCTGGAAAACACCAATATCAAGGTTCATCTGGTAAGTCCCGGATTTACGGCTACGGCACTCAATAACTTTCAGGGAACGGATTCCGTGGAAGAAGGCTCTAAAGAACCGATTCGGGTAGCGCTTGCGGAGGACCTTCCCAACGGAAGCTTTACCGGTCCGGCCAATTTCAGTGGGGAAAAAAATGTGCTCCCGTGGTAATTTTCAATTTTAAAACCTATGATGGGCAATCATAGGTTTTTTTATACATTTAATAAATGAAAGGTAAAGAAGATAAACTGGTGCGTTTTATATCGATATCGGAAAGCCACCAGGCATTCGGGCTTCCGGCACCGCAGCACCCGCTCATCAGCCTTGTCCATTTCAACCGGGACAATCCGTTCAATACCGCCATGGCACCGATCTACGATGTCCTGAGTTTTTATAAGATCACCTTTATTACAAGAAATAAAGGCAGGCTGAAGTACGGCCGGAATTATTACGACTTCGATGAAGGCAGCATGTTGTTCCTGGCCCCCAATCAGCTGGTAGGAAGCACCGATTACAACAGCGAAACCTATTGTTATATCCTGCTGATCCACCCCGATTTTCTCTTTGGCCATCCTATCGCCCGGAAAATAAAACAGTACGGTTACTTTTCTTATGCTTCCCATGAAGCACTGCATCTTTCAGAGTCTGAAAGGCAAACCATCCTTTCGGTTTTTCAAATCATGGAGCTGGAACTCAACAGCCGTGTGGATGAATTCAGCCAGGAAGTGGTAATTGCCCAGCTCGAGCTGCTGCTGAGCTATGTCAACCGGTTTTACAGGCGTCAGTTCATTACCAGAAAAACGGCCAACAACGATGTCCTTCAGAAGACAGAAAGCATTCTCGACGACTACCTCAACCATCAGGAAACACTTCGGCAGGGGCTTCCGACGGTACAGTATCTTTCGGACCAGCTGAAGATTTCTCCCGGCTATTTAAGCGATCTGCTACGCTCACTGATCGGACAGAATGCCCAGCAATACATCAGCCATAAACTCATTGAAAAAGCAAAGGAAAGATTAACCGGCACCAACCTTACCGTTGCGGAGATCGCCTATGAACTGGGATTTGAACACCCGCAGTCCTTCAGCAAAATGTTCAGGGTACGGACGGGACTTTCGCCGGTAGAGTTTCGGGGTTCTTATAACTGATGTGAATGGTAAATTTCGCGGCCCAAGTCTTTTGCTGCGCAAGTGAATTTAAAGGCTATTCCGGAGCAAGAAAACGTCCCGCATTCAACAGCCCTTTACAATGTCATTTTTAAAACAAACGTTTTGCAGAAAACAGCCGGGCAAAATCTTCAAATGCTTCCCGGAAGCTTCTGCCTACCGGAACGGCTGTTTTACCGATTAATACTTCCTGATGGCTGATGGCAGTCACCTGGTTCCGGTTGATGACAAATGACCGGTGGATCCGCAAAAATCCTTTATTCTGAAGACCGGCAGCCAGTTCGGAGACCGACATCTTGGACACGGTGATTATCTCATCCCGAAGCACCACTTTACTATCGTTGCCGATGCTTTCAAAATAAAGAATGTCTTTCAGCAGAAGCTTCCGGCTGAATCCGGCTGACTTGAAAATGACGAAATCCTCTTCATTTTCCTTTTTTGCTTTTCTCAGGATCCGGTCTACCGATTTGAAAAATCGTTCGAAGGTGACCGGCTTCAGCAGATAGTCTACTGCTTCGAGCTCAAAGCCTTCAATGGCAAACTCACGGTAAGCAGTGGTGAAAACGGTCGGCGGTCTTTTATTCAGCGATCTTAAAAACTCAATACCGTTCAGATCCGGCATCCGGATATCCAGAAACAGCAGATCCACTTCCTGGGTCTGTAAAATCCGGTAAGCTTCCAGCGCATTTGCCGCCGTAGCTACCAGTTTCAGTTCCGCTATCTTCGAAATATGGTTTTCCAGAAGCCTGATGGCCAAAGGCTCATCATCTATTATCATACAGTTGATCATCATGTTAAAGGAGTCATTAATTTTATGCTGAACCGGTTATCCGTGTGTTTTATTTCTAATGAATACCGGTTTGGATAATACAGGTCGAGCTGTTTTCTGATGTTTTCCAGCCCGATTCCGGGACTGGTACGCTGATGTTGATCAAAGATCGGATTATCTACGGTGAAAACGGCATGCTTTTCATCGGTTTTAACAGAAATTCTGATGGTCACATGGCCGCTTGTTTTTTCGGCACCGTGCTTAAAGGCATTTTCTACAAAAGACAGGTAAAGCAAAGGCGGAATAAGGCCGGAAAATTCAGTTTTCTCAAGCATTTCGATGTTCAGGCGTTCGTCGTAACGCAGCATCTCGAGGGCAATATAATCCTTAACGATCTTCAGCTCTTCAGCTATGGAAACCCTTTCTTTCTGTCCCTGGTAAAGAAGGTAATCCAGGATATCCGAGAGCCGGCTGATGGATTGGGATACCGCGCCGGATCCGGTGATGGACAAGGAATATATGTTATTAAGGGTGTTGAACAGGAAGTGGGGATTCAGCTGCGCTTTCAGCGCTTTCAGTTCCAGTTCGGATTTCTCTTTCTGAAGCTGCAGGGCATGTTGTTTTTCGTCCCTGTACCGGAGCATGAACCTCATTGAAATGAAAACGAAAGTCCCGGAAATGATGGGCAGAATATAGTAGAATAAAAGGTATTTAATATCGGTAAGAATTTCAGGAACGCTGTCCCGGGGATAGTCGGCGAACAAAGGTTCGGCCACATACACAATAAAAAGACGGTTCAGTACGCCCAAAAGATATATTCCGCCGACAAAATAAACGGTGAACAGGAAATATTTTTTAGCCTCGAAGAATTGACGGATCAGGACAAAATAAATCCAGTTGGCCCCGAAGATCTGGAAGATCCAATGGCACACGTCATAATAAAATATTTCCCGGAAATCCGGCTGCTCCAGCTCACCGTAATTCCGGAATATCCCGAATACGAATAAGGCAATCCAGAATCCCGTTTGATGGATGATCTCTTTTTTTAATTTTCCGTCTGATGTTTTTCTCACAGCATGTAAAGATATTACTAAAAAGCTTTGCCTGCCCGGATCGGATTTAAAAGCAGCCGTTTTGATGATGAAGTGCAGGATCAGGTATCCGAACAACGGATTTTGTTGTATACAGGCAAAAACAATCTTTCTGCATCCTTTGATTCCCATCCGTTGTAAATAGTTAGACTTTTGCCGGAAAAAAGAATGGAAAAACAAAAATTCATCGGGCTGGAGCATCTGCGGGCAGTTGCCATCCTGCTCGTCTTCCTTTATCATTACCGGATGTTTGAGCATCCGGACTGGGTAGATACCATCGGATGGATCGGGTGGACGGGAGTCGATCTGTTTTTTGTCCTGAGCGGTTTTTTAATTTCCAACCAGCTGTTTCAGGAAATCAGGAAATACCGGACCATCAGGCTTAGAATCTTTTTCACCAAACGGTTTTTCAGGATCATTCCGCCCTATCTGTTCACATTACTGATGTATTTCTGCTTTCCGGTGTTCAGAGAACGGGAAGCCCTGCCGCCGTTGTGGAAATTTCTTGTCTTCACTCAGAATTTCGGTTTGGATGTAATAAGCCGGGGAACTTTCTCCCATGCCTGGTCCTTGTGCATCGAAGAGCAGTTTTATCTGGTGCTTCCGCTTTTTCTGCTGTTTTTAATCAGGATGAACATAATAAAATACCTCAGCGTGGTGATTATCATACTGATGGTCTCAACCCTCCTGCTGCGTATTTTCTGCTGGAATGAGTACGTCCTCCCCAACCTGGAAACGCCTGATTTCTGGAAAGAATGGTATATGAACATCTATTATCCTACGTATACAAGACTGGATGGCCTGGCGGTAGGAGTTTTGATCAGTTGCCTGTTCCAATCCTCAATATTCAGGGCGATCATCCACCGGAACGGGAATCTGCTGGTATTTACCGGAATAATGGCGGTTGCGTTTTCCTTATGGTTTTGCAGAGATTCATATTCAGAGCAGGCTTCTCTATTCGGGTTTACTCTGGTGGCTCTGAGTTATGGAATACTGGTCACAGGAGCTGTTTCAAACAGTTCATTTTTAAGCAGGAAATCCAACACCATCACCGCTCAGCTGGCAGCCCTGTCCTACTCCGTTTATTTATCGCACAAAGGCGTCATCCATCTGATACAGATGCTTTTTGAAAAAACCAAACTTCCGGTCTCCGGTACATCCGGACTAATCATCTGCTTTATCTTCTGTATTTTGGCCGGGCTGTTTTACCGCTACGGTATTGAGAAACCGTCTGCTGCCCTCAAAAATAAAATCCTTAACACATGAAATGATGTTGAAATCAACTATAAATACAAATAAAATCTGCGTAAACCTTTCAAGAATTGCAACCCAGATTGGCTACTCAAACAAGTTCTAAAACAATATTTATTTTACGTATGAAAACATTTATTCTAAGCATCTTCGTGCTGCTCTCTCATCCTGCTGCAGCCCAAAAATTCAGTACGGAGAGGGCGGAAATACAATCCGTGATCCGGCGATTTAAAGAAAGTATTATTCAAAAAGATTCGGCCTGTTTTTACAGCCTTTTCCATGAAAATCCTGTTGTATGGATCGGCGTTGTTAAAAACAGGTCCCAGCAGAAACGGTTAGAGAAAAATCCCGCGAGCCTGAAAAATCATTTCAAGGATACGTATGAAAACTTTTTCCACTATATCATGGAAAAAGGCCGAAAAGAAGAAAAATTTGAGAACATCCGTATCATCAATGACGATGTGATCGCGAGCCTTACGTTTGATTATTTATTCCTGGAAGAAGATACGGTAACTAACTGGGGAACCGAATCCTGGCACCTCATCAAAGCGGAGGGAAAATGGAAAATCGTGAGCATTATTTATTCGTACGAAAACGCAAAGTTTTTCCGGAAACCCTAGTATTACCGCCTTTAATTCTGCCCGGGCTGTTTTTACCCGATGAGTTCAGCTTTCTGCTATTGTTCTTAATAACAATATTAATAAAACAAACAATGAAAATACATTTTAAGTTCACCATTATTTTACTGTGTACCCTTTGCAGTCAGTCTTTTGGACAAATAAATATCCTCAAAGAGAAAATCGAAAAGATCATCGCTTCAAAAAATGCGGTAGTGGGAGTTGCCATTAAGGGCAGCCATCCAAAGGATACTTTATCGATAAACGGAAACCGTCATTTCCCTCTGCAAAGTGTCTTTAAACTTCATATCGCTTTGGCCATCCTTTCACAGGTTGACAAGGGAAAATTTAATTTGAATCAAAAAATTAGAATCGATGAAAAAGACCTGTTGCCGGATTTATACAGTCCGATACGTACAAGATATCCAAACGGGATCACAATGACGCTTTCCAAAATTCTGGAATACACGGTTTCCCAAAGCGATAACGTAGGCTGTGAAATTTTACTCAGGATGATCGGCGGTCCTGAAGGTGTTGAAAAGTATTGTAAAGAGTCCGGGATCCGGGATGTTTCAATAAAATTAAACGAAGAACAGCAGCAGGCAGACTGGGATCTTCAATTTCAGAATTGGACGACCCCAAAAGTGGCGAATGAAATTCTGAAAGTATTTTACCTGAATAAAAACCATCTGCTTTCGAAGGCAAGCCATCGTTTTATCTGGAAAGTGATGCGGGAAACAAAAACAGGGAAAGACCGGTTAAGAGGACAGCTGCCGGAAAAAACCATCGTTGCGCATAAGACCGGATCATCAGGAACCAATAAAAAAGGGATCACTGCGGCCGTCAACGATATTGGGGTTGTAATTCTTCCCGATGGATCACCTTATTTTATCAGTGTCTTTGTAACGGAATCCACCGAAAACTCAGAAACCAATGAAAAAATTATTGCTGATCTCAGCAAAACCGCCTGGGAATATTTCACAGGAAACCGATGATTCCAGAAGTTATTAAATTAATATGAGCCTGAAGTAGAAACTGTATTGAAAAATCCGGAAAAGGGATGCCGGATGCTGGAAATACTTTTTTTCTAAGCTGCCAAAACAAAATAAATTTACCGGATCCCCTTAAACTATCTCTTTAAATAGCTTCAGCATTTTTAGACACATATTTATCTAAACAATGAAACCCACTTTTTACAGGTGGGTTTCATTCAATATTAATTTTAAAATAATTCTAAATAATATCTATGCTGATCGTTCGGGAATAGCTTCTTTCATTGCTTCAATCCCTGCCATTTCATTTGGGTCCGGGCGAGCGTATATTTCAACAGCTTCAACGGAATGCGGATCCGCCAGACTTTAGCTGCCGGTTGCTCCAGATGCTCGGCGATCATGATGAAAGTCACCGCAAGCATCGCCAGATTATGACCCTGAGGCAGCAGCATCGGAAACAGCATCAATGCCCAGCCCGAACCCACGCACCAAAGGCCATGCTTAATACCGAAAGCCAATGAATCGCGATACGCAGCCCATCCGAAAGCCCGCAGGACATAATGGTCATGACTGAGGTTAAGGAATTTCTGCTTAACCGGCGAAAACTGCCATACCACCGCTATGATTAATACGCCCAATGCCGGAAGATAAGACCCCGGCATCAGCAGATTCAGACCGATGATGATGCCCACCATGAATACACCCGCTGCCATCCAGACCGTAAGATAACCCAGCACAAACAGCAGTGAACAGATCAACCGGTAGCGCCTGAGACTTTGAAGGTAAATCGCCTGAATAGGTACCATCAGCTTAGGCAGCATCATGGCAACCACCATCAGCCCCCAGCCCATGAGCTGCGAGGAAAAGGGATTCATCTGCAACAGCATTTTCAGGGAAGCAGCCGACGGTCCGGCGGCAGAAACATGGCAATGCTCCATGGTCATGAGATGTCCTGGATTTACCAGAAGCAGCAGCCAGGTAATGATGCTGATCCCGAAGATCACCAGGCTGATCTTAAAGCGGTCGGTTGCTGAAAGTTTCATGATTCAATTATTGGGCTACCCGGTAGATACTGATCCGGTCGATCGTAATATCATTGTTTTCAGGCAGAGGATTCTTTGTTTTGATCACCACATTCAGCGAACTGAGGTCGATATCGTTGTCCAGGTACAGTTCGTCGACAACATTGGTGATATTCAAGGTAAAGGTAAGCCCCGAGCCGCCGTGAGCCCCGTCTTTCTGCGACGCCATCCGGATCCCGAAAAGCGCCACCGATCTTACGAATTTATCGTTCACAAATACCGAAAGGAAATTGGAATTATTGGTTCCTTTCACATTTTCCAGCTGAAGAAAGACTTCATCCGGCAACTGGGAAACGGAAGCATTCTTCAGGCTTCGCGAAACCGTTTTCCACGATGGGTTATCCAGCTTTACCACAGCTTCCGTTTCTCCACTGTTCAGCGACAGCGAGCCGGCATTCGCCCCGATGATTTCATGTCTCTTTTTTTCACTCATGGGAATTTTATTTTCAGGAACGGGCGCCCCCAGTTTATTTAACCTGGCCGCTAAATTTTCAGGTTCTGCCTTCGGAGCGGCCGTTTCGTATGAAGTTAGGGAAAGGTCGTCGTACGTATAAGAATAAGAAGACCCGTTGAATTTAAGATCAGTGGTCGTGTCGACATCCTCCGGCGTGTAATACCATGGGGTACCTGCCGCATCCAGAGGCATGGCAAACTGTGAATTTCCGTGTGCGGAAGGCCCTTTCAGCCAATCCGGCTGGTTGGGATTGCTGTTTTTACCGGTAACGTTCCAGGCATCCCACATCCGGTCGATATTGGCATGGTGCAGGTAAAAAATCGGATCAAGCCCCGCCGTGGGAGGATCAGACATCAGCCCTTCTTCTTTTTCCGATGCGTTCGGATCTGTCCATGTATCTCCATTGAAACCGCCAACCATTACATGTACGAAATTATGGGGATTGGATTCCAGATCGCCGAAACCGCCGCTGCTGTGGCTGAACCCGGTCTCCTTGCCACCGTAATAATAGCCGTACAGGTTCCCGGTTCCCGTTTGTCCGGGCGACGATTCGCTGTAGATGGTATCGAGCTGGCATTTGTCATTGGCCTTCGGATCGTCCGGACTATCCTGTCCTACCTCTACGTATACATTGCCGTCACCGTTCGGGCCATACCTTTCCGGTACAAACAGCGGATTGGGTGAGCCGTCAGGCAAGGTCTTTACCGTAAATGCCGTTGGAATCTTCGACTGATTACCGGGAGCGGACTGATTTAAATAATTCCAGTACGGCAATGCCCAGTCCGCCGGTCCGCCCAATTGCTCTACGATAATGGTGCGGAGCAGGTTTTCAAGAGCCACCAGGTACCCGCGGTGCCACGGCGGGAAAAACCAGGTTCCGTGCTGGCACTGATCCCAGAAAAGCCCGTATACTTTGTCGGAAGGAAGTGATGAAAGCTTGGCCCCTGCCGGGATATACGGAATATCCGTCCAGTTCGGATAACCGACAGGCGGCTCTCCGTTATTGTTATTGATCAGATACTGCCCATGCACTGCGGCATAGAACCACCAGCTGGTGGCATCTGCAATCGGTTTCGACTGCATCACCTGTACTGCTTTTGCATACCATAAAAGATCCGGATTTTCGAATGTTCCGTTGTTGTTCCAGGCATTCTTTCTTGTAAATGTTGTCATGTTTGATTGTGATAGAGTGGTTAAAAAGTTATTTTTTTAAATTTCAGCGTCTGGTTTTGCATTGATGCTTTCCAAAGGTAGATGATCTTCCAGAAAAAAGATTCCGTATAAATACGCAATTGCTTATCCATGGATGTTAAGTGTTCTATCGGACTTTTAAAAAGGTTAATATTAATGTGATTTATACCACATCCATATCATATTCAGTCAATTATATAAAAATGAGGCTGATTCTGTCAGGATTTTAGATATCACTTATCTTGCCAGAACAAATAAACGGTTCACACCTCTGATAGGACTTCATCCTATCCTGTACTAAGCCGTCCCTCCGGGACTTTAAAATAATATAAATCCGTGCCTGATTGAAAAAAACTAAGGCTAGTTATTCAGGATTAAAAAAGAACTCCTCTGAAAAAGCAATAACCTATTCAATTTGATAATCAATATCTTTGATCCTATGTCTGACAAGAGAAACTTCCGGCATCCAGCTTCCCTCTTCCAGTCTTTTTTTTACGGTTTCTACCTCGAATTCAGTTTAATCATCGGACTTCCAGAGTTCATTTTTGAAGGCTGTTAATTTTACCGCTGCTTCTCACCGACTTCCATCAGCTGTTCCTCATGCCTTCTTATCCAAAAGGGATTATCTTTCCAACGGGTTTCCCGCTGATAGAATCCGGTCCGCTGTTCATTGTATAACCGGAAAGCCAGCTCAATTTTTTCATGATAATCATTGCCGGCAGATGAAATTCCTTCAAGATGATCCTTTGCGGCCATCGCTGCGTCAATACCGCTGCGCAGGGCAAAAGCAATACCGTGTGATGACAACGGATCCAGCGAACAGGCGGCATCGCCCGCGGCCAGCCAGCCTTCCCCGGCGTAATGTTCCAGATGGTGGCTTCCTGCCGAAGTATATTGCAACGGCACGATCTCTTTATAGCGGTTTACAGGTAGGCGGTGCCTGACGAATTTCGTCTGCATGCTCTTGTTGCGCCAGTAAGAGGGATCCAGCCAGGAGTTCCGGTCATGCAGATCGGGATCCGTGAAAAAGATCCGGGCCGTTTTTCCTTCCCCGATGTCCGAAACATACCACCAGCCGTCGGAAACCGCTTCAATCAGACTCTGCTGGTTATTCAGCGGATCGGTAGCACCGAGGATGCTGATGACGGCTACCTGCTCATCCCTTCGGATGCGTCTGATGCCGAGCTGCCGGCTCAGCCAGCTGTTCCTGCCGCTGGCATCAATCACCATCGCTGCATTGATTTTTAAGTGTTCCCCGCTATATTTCCAGCTATTGTTTTTCCTGTGCAGCCTGAAAGACCGGTCCGTCTCATGGAACGGTACGCCCAGGGAAGCGGCTTTCCGGGTAAGCATCGACTCGAAAGCCGGACGGCCGACATACCAGCCCTGTCCGGATGGCGACTGGATAAAATCATTAAAATACAGCCGGTCGTCTCCCCAGCAGGAGGCATTTCCGTAGCATGGCTCATGGCCGTCATCCAGGAATTCTTCCCATACGTCCAGCTCCGTCAAAGAATACCGGGCGGAAGGCGCGAGGCTCTCTCCCGCCCGGAATCTATTGGCATCGGCCGGCCGGTGTACGGCCATCACCGATGCGCCCTGCTGACGCAAAGTGATGGCCGAGGCCAGGCCGGCAGGACCGTTGCCTATGATCAGTACGTCAATCATTCCCCTCTCTTTCTTTTGTCTGCGCGGTCTACCATCCAAAGGTAGCCCGGATCTTCTTCAGCAGGTGCCTGGTCGAAAGCGGCTTTCATTGATGATCTCATTTTCGGATGCTCTGCTATTGTACGTCCATTTTCCACCCACAGCTTGTCCGGGAAATTGGCATCGCCGTTTCCTTCCTTTTGGATCAGGATACCGACATTCGGCCATTTCGTAATAAATTCGTTGATGCCTTTGGTATAAGGGCTTACTTTTTTCGATGGGTAACCGTATTCATAAACGATGCCCCGCAGCCATTTTACGCGGTTGCCGAAAGCCTCATTCTTTTCTTCCAGGCTCGCCGATTTATTCATCATCACTTCGTAATCGGCTTCCGTCATTACGTCATTCGGTACCCGTACCGGCCAGAAAGTCGGCACATACTGGCCCATGATCTGTATATAACCGCTCAGGCAGCTCGAGGTATCCGTCTGCCATGGCACGGCCATCCATTTGGTGATATCGCCTGCTGCCGAACCGTCCAGCGGACCGCCGGGTGCCAAAGCATTTTCAGCATCCAGAATCGGCCCGAAAGTCAACGGATCATCCAGCCTGCGTTTGATCCGGAAAGGTTCGGAATACAGGATCGTCTGCCGCATCGGCCAGGTAAATTCGCATCCCGGATGGAAGGGGCCGCCGATGGTTTCATCAAGGGCCGTACGGTCCAGCTGGGCTGCCTGTTCTTCGGGAGAAAGGTCTTTCCATTCTACGGTTCCGGGCTTATTTCCCAGCGTAAAATTGCCATTGGCCCAATGCCGGATGTATTCGTACTGGAACGGCAGTACGGCCATGAAATTCCGCGGATCGGTATCGGTATTCAGGAATTTCTGAAGACCGTCTCCATACACCGGCGGGAAAAGCTCAGCCTGCATGGTTACATAATCCGGATTTCGGAACTGGCGGAAAATCGCCTGGCGCAATTCAAAAAAGCGGTCGGAAGCATCGGACAGCCTTTTAATCATTTCAGGGGTGGAAAGATTTCCCGGGCTTCCCCATCCGTTCTGTTTGAAGATGCCTGCATTCACCCAACCGTTCAGCGGCATCCGCTCCAGCATCGGATAAATATGTTCCCAGAATTCCGGTGTTTCCGGCAGTACGGATTTCCCCATGTCGGCAGCCGTCTGCGCCAGCAGGTCATAGCCCGTTACAAAGGCCTGCACGCCCGGGGAATAATCCGGCGGTGCCGTAAGCACCCACGCCCCTGCAGCTTCCAGCACCTCGCCCGTGTTCAGCTTGATCCTCGCATCCACCGGGCCGTCCGAAGTATCGTCATGCCAAGTCTCGTTATTGGCAAAAGTAGTCGCGGGAAGATTGGCGTAGGATGCAGACAGTCCGCGTCCTCCCAGGAAAAGAAGACGGCCTTCTTCATCGGTACGCACTTCCCCCAGATACACCGGTTTATCATTGCAGTCTAAGGAATAAAAAGTTCCTTTATCGAAGGCAAACTGACTGTCTTTACCGTCGGCATTCGTATTCTTTCCTGAAATTTCTATTTTTCCGCCATCGATGATCAGCCTTTTCCGGTGGTGATCGGTAATGGAGGAGTTTCGTAACGTACTTTTCACAGCCGGATATCCTTTGAAAACACCTTTGGCCTGAGGAATATCGAGGGCCAGGTCGAAATCGTACCAGGCTGCTTTTTTATTGGCTACGTGGACGGTCCAGGTGATCTCGCCGTCTTCCGCAGTCAGCTCCCGGATGATCTTACCGTTTTCATCAACCCCGAAAAGGCGAAACCGCGCGGCCTGACGTTTGATGCGGCCTTTGCCGTCTCGGAAATTGCCGGAATCGGTAATCGGTTCGTTGATCTGTTCCGGAATCAGGAAATATTCCTCCGGACTGTTTCCCACCCTGGCAACCCCGATGGCCGGATGGATGATGACTTTTTTAATTTGAGACATGTTATAATGGTTTTTAATTTGAATTCAACATAAAAAACTGATTGATTTATTCACTAAATCGTGATTTTAAATCCATACGCTCAGTAAAAATTCACAACTTTACTGATTCAAAATAACGAAGAATACAGCATGTAGTATTCAGTATTAGCTACCAATCGGATCATTCCGTAGAAATACTTATTTAGCGTTAGGGATTTATCTACTTATGCAACAGGAGATGTCCGGAATGGGATTTTGAGAATTGTGGTTGCCGTCAGAAAAATATGGGTTCTAGATGGCTGATTCTCTTCGTAAATCCG
The DNA here is from genome assembly GCA_022701545.1 of Weeksellaceae bacterium. Classification (GTDB taxonomy): domain Bacteria; phylum Bacteroidota; class Bacteroidia; order Flavobacteriales; family Weeksellaceae; genus Chryseobacterium. Next base: position 24,057 of record JAKOOG010000251.1, read on the forward strand.
TATTTTGTCATTCTTTTTCCATTAAACAGATCAAAGACGACAACAATTCATCAGGTCAAGATAAAACAGACGTACTATGACAACCGAAATTTCTTACGAGGATGAGTTTGAAAGAGCCATCTCTCCGGCTCAGGCAGCTCCCCTGGAAAGATACATCAAAGTATTCTCCGTAAACGGCATGGCCAAAAGAAAAGAAGAATACCGGAAAGGCGAACGGATCCATTTAATGTATTACAGGGATCCTGATGAACCGGTTGAGGAAATCCTGGCGGAGAACACATTGTTTCCGACCATCGAAATCCGGGAAAGGCACAGGGTGGGAAACTACATCCGGGTCGATGACTTTGAATATGCGGACGGAGTTCTATGGGCCAAAGGGATTTCGGTATTTGACCATAAGGGCAATGAAATTTACAGCAGTCCGATCGATGCCGTAACCAACCGGCATGATTATGAAGAGACCAATAAATATTTCTATCATGACAACAATAAAAAATTATATGTTTTCTGGTACGGAACGAATGGCAAGTTCAGTTTTATGATGAGCCATAATCCCAATCATGCTGCTTATTTAAACGAATTTAAGCAGGACTTCCGGCTGGAGGATCTTCCCGGCTTGCCCGATTTCAACTGGCCGGAAATGGAATATTATCACCATGCGGAACCGGTTGTTCCGGGTTAATTCTTTGTCTTCTAAAACTGGCTTTTAAAGCGGATGTCATATTTAATTTTACAGCATCCGCCAAAACAGCCCTCATTCCTTTCCTGCTCTCTCCACCATCAGATAAGCCGCCTCCAGCATTTTAACCAGATGAACATACGGGCCTATTATCCTTCGCTCCTCTTCACATCCGGAATCTGAAAGGGAGAAATAAACAGCCGATGAAAGAAACCCTTCGTACTCTTTCCTGCGGTAAGCTTTGAAAGCCTTCCGGAATACCTGCACCGGATCCCGGTATTCTTCAGAAAAGTTTCCGTTTATAATGACCGCTCTATTTTCAAGATATTCCTCAACGGTCCATTTCTTTCTTTTCTTGCTGATCAGAAAACACGCGCGGATAAACGACCGCAGCGCCAGGTAAAAGTGGAAAACTGCCGCCGCATCCTGAGCCGGTATGGGTTTCTTCTTTCCGGCACACATCATAATCTTATTAAGCATTTCCCGGGCGGTCACCGGATCGTTAAACTGGAAAAAGGTTTCCAAAAGTCTCATCCCGGAATGCACCTCGCTGCCGGACCAAAACCGGGCTTCCAGATCTAAATTTTTCTTTTTCATCATTTTGCTTTTTTAGGCCTCTTATTTTTCCGGCAGCAATAAATTCTTACAGAATGCAGACGGAATTCATATTACAATTGGTTATGTGGCTAATTTAAAAGCCTACTCTTCGTGTTCTATTGTGTTTTTTAATACTTGTCAAATATAATAAAAAATTTAAAGTGGGAAATATTACCCACAAAATATTTTTTGTTTCTCCTGAAATTGCATTTTTATACACTACCTCATGATGCATATTGATAAGATGAAGTTTCTTGAACTGCTTGGAAATCAAATAAAAATATTAAGAAAAGAAAAAGGCCTAAGTCTTAGGCAATTGGCACAATTGTGTGATATTGATTACAGCGATATAAGCAAAATTGAAAAAGGTCAGAGAAACATTCAGATTTCTACTATACTTGAACTCACTAAAGGCTTAGACATTCATCCTAAAGATCTTTTTGATTTTGATACTGAAAATTTAAAATAAATAAATCCTGATTGCGTCGGGATTTTTTTGCTTTACGGAAAACCGTAAGGCTATTATAGGTAAGCTGCTTATCTTTACTTTATTAATCAACAAAATTATTTATTATGAGTGACGATTTAGGTAAAAGAAGACCGCAGGATGCAAGTAAAATTAATGTGCACGAAGACTGGGAATTAGAATATTGGTCCAAAGAACTTTGTGTTTCTAAGGAAAAAATAAGAGAGGCCGTAAAAGCTGTTGGTACTTCTGCTGCTGCAGTAAGAAGGTACCTCGGAAATAATTAAAGTTTCATTGATAAATCCTAA
>JAKOOG010000267.1 GCA_022701545.1 Weeksellaceae bacterium
GGCGCATGCAGCCATCGAAAATTTAGTATTCAACATTAAAAAAGCGCACCATGACCAATAAAGGAATGGCAAAAGATACCCTGGACATCTTAGCCAGGAAATATTATATCAACGGAAACAACGAAAAGATCAGTATTGAAAACGAACTGGAAGCCTCTGCCAAAGGGACCGTCCTGTTTTCATCTGAAGAACTTGCAGAACTTGCGGAAAAAGAATTCCGGATAAGCATTTTGAGACCCGGTTTGAAGTCTGGAGATGCAGTTCCCTGAAAGCCATTTTACAATTGGCGGAAGAGGAAGACCAGGAAAAAATCATGTGCCTGAATTTTGCCTCGGCTAAAAACCCCGGCGGCGGCTTCATTAACGGAGCGGAAGCACAGGAAGAAAGTCTGGCGAGGACTTCAGGACTGCACGAAAGTTTGCTCCAGGCCTGGGATTATTATAAAATCCACCGTGAGATGGAGTCCTGCTTTTATACCGACATGATGATTTACAGCCCGAAAGTCCCGGTTTTTCGTAAGGACAAAGGGGAATTGCTGCCGAAGCCGGTTTTGTGCAATTTCATCACCTCTCCGGCAGTAAACGCGGGAGTGGTAAAACGTCAGGAACCGGAAAGAGCCGGTGAAATTTTCGGAGCCATGGATGTCAGAACGGAGAAGATGCTGGCGTTGGCATTACATCAGGGAAATGAAACCCTAATTTTAGGCGCCTGGGGATGCGGTGTCTTTAAAAATGATCCGGTAGAAATAGCGGAGCTGTTTAAAAAGCACCTTCAGGGAAAATATAAAAATAAATTTAAAAGAGTGGTCTTCGCAATTCTCTCGAAGAAAGAGGAAATGATCAGGCCATTCGAAGAAATATCATGACACTTAGATTAAAAAATTATAAAGAACAAATACAGGACTGGCCGCAGGAAGGGCATCACCTCATGGCGCAATATGATGATGAAAAGATTATTGTCTATCAGTCTTACCGGAAAGCCATCGGGGAATTTGCCATAAGGAACCAGTATTTCGGAGAGCCTTTCAGTCTGGAAAGGATGACCTGGATCAAGCCGAACTTCCTCTGGATGATGTACCGGAACGGCTGGGGAACGAAAGAAGGACAGGAATATGTGCTGGCCATTCATTTGAAAATGGATGCTTTCAAGAGCTATCTGGAAAATGCGGTCTATTCTTCCTATAATGACCGGTTGGGAATTTCCAGGGAAGAATGGCAGGATGGGGTAAAAGCGTCCTCTTCCAGATTGCAGTGGGATCCGGATCACGATCCTTTCGGGGCAAAGCAGGAAAGAAGAGCCATCCAGATCGGATTGAGGAATGACCTGATCAAGTCGTTTGCCAGGGAAGATCTCATTTTAATTGAAAATATTTCAGAATTTGTGAAAGAACAGCATCAGTTTGTTTTGAATGGTGATTTGGATCAGCTGATGTTGCCTGAAGAAAAACCGCTGTTATTTGATGATGAAGATCTGAATAATAAATTAAGGCTAAATAATGGAAGATAAACACTTGCTTGCTTCGAAATCGCTGACGGGAATATCCATCGGCGATGCTTTCGGTGAAAGTTTTTTTGGCGAGGAAAGTTTTGTGAAAAGCTATATTCAGCAAAGGATCATTCCTGAAGGTAATCTGGATTTCACCGATGATACGATCATGGCCATTGCCGTGTTCAAATCGTTAGAAAAATTCGGGGAAACCGACCAGGATTTTCTGACAGGAGAGTTTACTGAAAATTATTATTTAGACATCAACCGCGGGTATGGGCCTTCCATGCACCGGTATTTCAGAGACGTAAAGAGTGGTGATTACTGGAAAGAAGTTTCCTATGCAAAATTTGAAGGACAGGGTTCTATGGGAAACGGCGGAGCTATGAGGGCTACTGTAATCGGGGCTTATTTTTATGATGATCTAAAAATGCTTAAAGAAAATGCAGAACGGTCGTGTGAAGTAACTCACGCCAACCGGGAAGCCATGGAGGGAACAAAAGCCATTGCTCTGGCTGCCGCCTTTGCTGTCAGGGAAAAAATGGGAATGGAAATATTGGATCAGCAGGATTTCATCCGAAACATTCAGAACGAACTAAGTGATTCCGACCTGAAAAGCAAACTGAACAAATGCTTATATTTAGATGGAAATCCCAGTATGGAATTGTTGGTAAAAACATTAGGAAACGGAACCGGGATGACGGCCCAGGATACGGTGCCACTGGTCATCTGGATGCTTTCCCGGTACAGAAGCAATTTTGAAGACTGCCTTTGGAATACCGTTTCGGCATTGGGTGACCGGGATACGACCTGCGCGATGAGCGGAGGGGTAAGCATTCTGTGCTGTGAGGAAAACACCATTCCGGAATGGATAACCTTAATTGAAAACTGGAAAAAAAGCAGATTTTATGAACATTGAACTTATTAAAGGTGACATCACCAAAATACAGGCAGATGCCATCGTGAATGCGGCCAACTCCTCATTGCTGGGCGGCGGCGGGGTAGATGGAGCGATTCACCGGGCAGGCGGGAAGCAGATCCTGGATGAATGCATGGAAATCAAGAACAGGCAGGGGAAGTGCAACACCGGAGAAGCGGTAGTAACGACAGCCGGTCATCTTCCGGCGCAATACGTTATTCATACCGTCGGGCCTGTCTGGAACGGGGACGAAGAAAAATGCTTTCCATTGCTGGAGAACTGCTATAAAAATTCACTCAAACTGGCAGAAAGCCTGGGCGTGAAAACCATCGCTTTCCCCAACATCAGCACCGGCGTCTACCGTTTTCCGAAAGAAGCAGCGGGAAAAATTGCCGTAGAAACGGTGAAGAATTTCAAGTCAGACACCGTCGAAAAAGTTATTTTCGTCTGCTTCGATGATGAAAATGAAGCGATTTATAAAGAATTACTGAAGAATAAAGATTGAAAATTTTTGATCTTAGCTAAGTGAAATCGGAGATTCGACAAAGTCAAACGGCTTTGCGAACTTAAAAGCAGTTAGTTGTTAAAAAAATCTTAGTGTTCTTTGCGTTTAAAACAAAAAATAAAAACCAATGAAAAAACTAACCATATTAACCGGCGCCGGAATCAGCGCCGAGAGCGGAATAAAAACCTTCAGAGACGGAGACGGGCTCTGGGAAAACCACAGCAT
>JAKOOG010000271.1 GCA_022701545.1 Weeksellaceae bacterium
GCTTTGGCAAAATCGATCAGGATCTCCTCTCCCATCTGTTTGGTTTTGCCATAAACACTTTCCGGCATTTTCAGCGGGGTGCTTTCGTCGATCGGCATCTGATCTGCCTGACCGTAAACCGTACAGGACGAACTGAAAATAAAGTTGGAGATTCCCCTTTCTTTAAATTCCTGAAGGATATTGATGAGGGTAAACAGGTTGTTTTCATAATAATCTACCGGCTTCAGCTGGCTTTCACCCACTGCTTTGGAGGCAGCAAAATTGATGCAGCCTTCGATATTGTGGGCATCAAAAACCTGAGTCAGAAGTTCCCTCCTTTTCAGATCAAAAGGATAAAAAACAGGTTTTCTGCCTGTAATTTCCTCAATATTTTTTAAAATAAACTTTTCGGAGTTGGATAAATCGTCAACAATCACCACTTCGTAATTGTTGTTTAAAAGTTCCACCACCGTGTGAGAACCGATATATCCGAGACCTCCCGTTACAAGTATTGCCATCTTTTATAGTTTATGACTTTGTCAATGTTAGAAATCTTTGACAAAGCTTTCGTTTAATTATTTTAAGTTACACCCACTTTGTCAAAGTTCAAGATCTTTGACAAAGTTTCCATTGCCGTTTTTCTGCGACATCCAAAAAAATTTCACACTTTTCCAACCATCCAGGCGCTTTATTCCGCTGAATATGATGCAGGCAAGCCAAAATAAAAAATCATCATTCTAAACTCCCGGCACCTTATCACAGTTCAATATCTCTTACAAAATCTCCGTTAGACTCCTTTCGGTGACACGCTATAAAATTTTCACGATCCCCGAACCATTCCATCACCTCATTTCGCCGAAGGAGCGTCTGGGTTTCAGAAAGCACCGCAAGATAAGATGAAAATTTATAATTCTGAAAGTTTTCAGGATTTTGATGGATGTAAATAACTAAATTTCTCAGATATTCTTCAGAATCGATACGAATTCTTTTGAAAGGCGATTCAAAAACAGGCCCGCTTCGCTGATAGACTTTATTAAAAGCCTGGGTATAGCTGCTGATCAGTCTTCCGATCTGTTTGCTGAAAAAGCAACCTTCCGAATGAAGCCCACTGTCTTTAAAAGGAGAAATACCATTAATTTCAGATTTCAATTTAAGAAGAAGATGAAAATGATTCGGCATCAGGCAATACGCGTAGATGTCAAAATAAGGAATCAGGTATAAATTTACTTTCCGAAGAAAAAAGCTGCAGTTTTCATCACTTAAAAAGACCATCTTTGAATTCACTCCCCTGTTGAAAATATGATAAAAACAGCCGCTTTCTAAATGGTTTTCTCTGATTTTCATGTTTTGTGTTTTTTTAAAAAACTTTGTCAAAGATTTTCAACTTTGACAAAGTGTCTTTTGATTTAATTTTTCAAATCTATCCTGCTGGCTTAATCTTCTTTTTCTCCTACACGATCTATCTCATTTTTCGTCGGATGATGTTTGCAATAGTTTATAATTATTCCAGGCAAAATAACAAATAATACATTCATTACTATAAATGAAATACTATAAACTAACGGCTTTTTGCTTTGCGGATAGTTTATTAAAAAAAACAGTGAATGAAAAATAAGTACTAACAAAAGAGAAACATTTAAGTACAAAAATATTTTTCTCTGTTCTCTAAAAATACTTATGAATGTCATGATCAATAATGGCAGAATTAAAAAATATAATACATAAACAGGAACTTTAATTAAAGAATATTCTTTTCTAAATCCACGCCCTTCTATAAAAATAGAAAACATATTATATCCAAAAAAAACTATCCAACAGAAGACAAAAATAATTGTAAAAAAATAAGCAAACTTATTTTTTAAAATCCTATCATCGTGAAGCATAACCTATTTCATAAACTCCAGCACTGCATCCGCAATATACTTCAGCTGCTCTTCGTCGAGTTCGGTATGCATCGGAAGGGAAATTACTTGATCGAGCAATTTATCCGTATTTACGTAATCGGCATCATTGCTTTCCTGATAGTAAGCCTTCTGCTTCCTCAGGGCCACAGGATAATAGATCATGGCAGGAATGTCCTTTTCAGTCAGGAACTTCTGCAATTCATTGCGTTTGCCATTCAGAATCCTCAAAGTGTACTGATGGAATACATGAGTAGAATATTCCGCTCTTTTCGGAGTTAAAATATGTTCATTTCCGGCAAAAGCCTCGTCGTAATAATCGGCTGCTTTTCCTCTGGATTCATTATAATTGTCCAGATGCGGAAGCTTTTTTCTCAAAATGGCCGCCTGTACGCTGTCCAGTCTTGAGTTTACACCAACTTCGTCATGGTAATATCTTTCATACATTCCATGGTTGACGATTCCTCTTAACCGGTGGGCCAATTCGTCATTGTTTGTGAAAATCGCTCCTCCGTCTCCGTAGCAGCCTAAATTTTTAGAAGGGAAGAAAGAAGTGGTTCCTACCGTAGACATGGTTCCCGCTTTTTTCACGGTTCCGTCGGAGAAAGTAAATTCCGAACCGATAGCCTGGGCGTTGTCTTCGATAACGTATAAATTGTTTTCTTCGGCTATTTTTAAGATTTCTTCCATATTGGCGCTTTGTCCGAAGATATGTACCGGTATAATCGCCTTTGTTTTCGGCGTAATCGCCTTTTTAATCGCATCCGTTGAGATCGTGAAGGTATCATAGTCCACATCGACCAGAACCGATTTAAGCTTCAGCAGGTGAATAACTTCCACGGTAGCCGCAAAAGTGAAATCCGCCGTAATCACCTCATCGCCTTCTTCCAAATCCAGTCCCATCAGAGCAATCTGAAGGGCATCGGTACCGTTTCCGCACGGAATTACGTGTTTTACATCCAAATAAGACTCCAATTCGTTCTGGAATGACTTTACTTCAGGACCATTGATAAAAGCCGCCGAATCCATCACATTTAACACTGCATTATCCACCTCATTTTTTATCTTGTAGTACTGACTTTGCAAGTCAACCATTTGGATCTTTTTCATAAATAAATATTTCTGTAAAAATAAGGAATTTAAAATCCCTTCAAAAATTTTATTGATTTTGTTTTATCTTTATGCAAAATAAATACATGAAAAAAACTTTAGTCTTTTGTCTTTTAGCGGGTTATTCGGTAAGTTTTGCGCAGACATCACTTGTTTTTGTATTTTTTAAGGACAAACCGAATAAGGCAGCTTTCTATGCCAATCCATTATCGGAGCTGTCCCAGAAATCCCTTAATCGCCGTACTTCGATGGGAATTGCCCTCAACGACCAGGATGCTCCCATTGAACCGTCGTACCTCAACAATATCCAGAATCTGGGATTTACCGTTACCGACTATTCCAAATGGCTGAACGGGGTGGCAGTCAATGCAACGCCGGCACAGGTTATAACCCTTCAGGCGCAAAACTATGTGCAATCGGTGGAAAGTTTTGCCAGAAATTCTTCCGGAGGAACAAAGATCGCCCACCGGAACAAATGGGAAAACCCGGCCGATCCGGCGGGTAAAAATCTGACCGTCTTCAATTACGGTGCCGGTTCCGGACAGATCGACCAGATCAACCTCCGTCCGCTTCATCTGGCGGGCTATACAGGGACGGGCGTAACGATTGCAGTAATCGATGCCGGCTTCCCGAATGTGAATACAGGTGCTGCTTACTCAAGGTTATGGACCAACAGCCACATCAAAGGCGGTTTCGATTTTGTCACCAAAACTGCCGATATTTATAATCCTTCGCTCAATACCCATGGCACTGCCGTTTTAGGTGCCATCGGAGGCTACATCCAGGATACATTTGTGGGATCAGCCCCGGATGCCGATTTTTATCTGTACCGCAGCGAAAATGCTGCCGTAGAAATCCCCGAAGAGGAGCTCTATTGGATCGAAGCGGCAGAAGAAGCCGACCGGAAAGGAGTGGATATCATTACCACTTCACTGGGCTACTCCACCTTTGACGATCCGAAATACAATTACACGTATGCACAGATGAACGGCAGCACTTCCTTCATTGCAAGAGGAGCAGAAATAGCCGTGAATAAAGGAATTTTCACCCTGATTGCGGCCGGAAATTCCGGTGCCCAGCCCTGGCATTATATCGTAACCCCGGCCGATAATGCGAAAGTATTTAGCATTGGCGGCGTGGATTCGGCGGGAACGTCTTCCACGTTTTCATCCTTTGGTCCTAATGCTGCGGGGGTTATAAAACCGGATGCCGCTGCAAGAGGTACCGGTGCTACCAGCGTTTCCAATACCAGCAATTCTACCATTCCGGTAAACGGGACTTCCATTGCCACGCCGATTGCTGCCGGAGGAGTAGCCTGCCTCATCCAGGCATTCCCTGCCATGAACCGGGATCTGATGAGAAACCGGTTGAGGCAGACAGCCTCCCTTTATCCGAACCACACCGACCAGATGGGATTCGGAATCCTGAATTTCGGAATGCTTTACAACAATGTATTGAGCGCATCCGACCTCGTCAAGAAAAATGAGGTGGCCATTTTCCCGAATCCGGTTAAAAGCATTCTGAATGTTGCTTCGGAAAATGATGTTCTTTTACTGGAAGTGTATGACAACCTCGGGAGATCAATTACGAAAGTCAGCAGCCAACGTTCCGTAAAAGTCGAAGACTTTCCCAAAGGAGTATATTACCTGAAAATACAGACGAAGGACAGGGTTTATTATGAGAAATTTATTAAGGAATAAAGAAACCCTCCGTCTTGGGAGGGTTTGAATTTAATATACTTTTTTGCTTTAACCACAAATGTCTCAAAAATATTTAATCTGAATAATAAAGCAAACTTTTGTGTGCTTCCCATTTGACTTTTGTGGTTAAATTAATCAAATGCATGGTTGCTTTAAGCCGAATTCCGGCTGGCATTAATGTTCCCGAACAGCGACCGCGTCACCAGTTTTCCGTATGCTTCCGTATTGCCTTCTCCTTTCTGGATTTTCATCAATGCATACTGCTGGATGCTCAATAGCGGCAATACGATTCTTTCCCGGATTTTTACCGATTTGCGGGACAGCGGGTCTTCCTGCTGCAGCATGGTAAAGCCCGTAAGTTCCAGCATGATATTTTTGGAAAGGTTGTATTCGTCAAACAGGACATTCCAGAAAGCACCGAATTTCGGATTGTTTTTAATGTAGTAGGTTAACGGGAAATAGGTTTTGTTCATGCTCATCATGGAGTTAAGCACCAACGTTTTAAAGAAATCGGACCCTTTATACAATTCAATGACTTCTTCAAACCGGCCCTGCGCTTTCAGCTGCTGCATGGCAAACCCGAAACCGAAGAACCCGGGAACGTTCTGCTTCAGCTGGGCCCACGATCCGACAAACGGAATTGCCCGCAAGTCTTCAAACTTCAGTTCGTTTCCGGCACCTCTTTTCGACGGACGGCTTCCGATATTGGTTTTCCCGTAATATTCCAGCGTACTCATTTCCTGAAGATATGGCACAAACATCGGATGTGCCTTCAGATCCGAATATTTCTGGTAGCTGATCTCCGCCAGCTCGGCAATAAGCGCCCGTTCTTTTTCCGAAAGCTCCTTTTTTGAACTTTTGAAAACATCATTTTCCACTCCGGCCGTCAGCAGCTGCTCGAAATTGTATTTCGCCTGTTCCTTGTTCCCGAAAATACTGGTGATGGTCTGTCCCTGGATCGTCAGTTCGATCTTGTTATTGGCAATGGTTTTTCCCTGGGAAGCGTAGAAATCGTGGGTTTTTCCGCCGCCTCTTGCCGGTGGGCCGCCCCTGCCGTCGAAGAACACGACTTTAATCCCGTTCTGCTCGGAAAGTTGGGTCAGGACTTCTTTGGCTTTGTAGATTTCCCAGTTGGCTTTCAGGTAACCGCCGTCTTTGGTTCCGTCCGAGAAGCCGAGCATGATCGTCTGCTGGTTTCCTCTTTTCTGAAGATGCTTCTGATAGACCGGATTCCGGTACAGCTCCTGCATTACGTTTTCCGCATTGGCCAATCCTTCCATGGTTTCGAAAAGCGGAACGATATCCATATTAATTTCTTCCTCCCCGTAACCGCATATTTTGAAAAAGGCATAGACATTCATCACATCTTTTACCGCATCGGAATTGGAAATAATATAGCGGTTCATTCCTCTTAAACCATTTCGTTGCTGGATTTCGGAAACCTGAGAAACGGTAAGCAGGGTATCTCTTACAATGTCCTCGAAATCTTCGGCGTTTATTTTATCTTTTGTTTCAATTAGAGTATTGAACTTTTCTTCATTCGTAACTTCCGTTTTACCGGATATTTTTGAAAATACCTCATCAATCACCTGCTGATGGATCCGGCTGTCCTGGCGTACATCCAGGGTGGCAAAGTGGGTTCCGAAAATCTTCACGCGGTCCCTGAAATTGATCAGCTCGCCGATGAACAGGGAATCGTGCTGTTCAACCAGTATTTTTTCAGCTTCATCCAGCCTTTTAATGATCTCTTCGGCCTCCAGTTTTTCATTTCTGAAAATCGCACTGTACAATTCATTGCTCAGCTGTCCCAGGACTTCAGAAACTCCTCTGAAACTCAGTCTCCTCCTCACAGATTTTAAATGGTTGTAGTAAGCTTTTAAAATGGCAGTCCGCAATTCCTCCGCTACCCTTTTGGTGACTTCTGCTGTTACAAACGGATTTCCGTCACGGTCGCCGCCCGGCCAGAATCCGAGCTGGATCAGGTCTTCATGCAGATGGAAATGATCATTCCCGAAAGTGGTTTTAATTTTGTTAAACAGTTCACCGATTGAATCGTAATATACATACCGCAAATAATAAATAATGCTTAGCGCCTCATCGATCGGGGTCGGCTTTTCTTTGTTCACGAACGGCGTTTTCCCCAACTGCTGCAACAGCATATCGATGTTGGTGATGGAATCGGTGGTGATCGCGTTTCTCAGATCATGCAGGATCCGCTGTACCGAATTCGGGTAAAACTGGGTCGGGTGCGCCGTAAAGACAATTTTCACGGCAAAATCCTTCAGCTTTTCGCGGATCTGTTCAAGCTTATGATCCTGATAGGAACGTTCATACATATTGGTTACCGTCCCGTTGTCACTCTCGGAGTGGAGGTTCGGAAAGGCGGCATCCTCGATACTGTCGAACAAAACCACCTGTCTTTCGATATACTGAATGATCTTGAAAAGCAGTTCGAGCTTCTGCTCTTCGGTCTGCAGATCGGTATGGTTTTTAAAGAATTCCTCGACGATTTCCTCGGGGGTCTTTCCGGCCTCATAGCCGATTTTGCTTTCTTCACAAAGAAACGGAAGCAGCATCCCGATGTTCGTCATTTTATCATAAGGCAGGCTCATAAACAATGAATTGTAGATCTGGAACTTATTTTCCACGATCTGCCTGAATTTTTCTGCGCGTTGGTTGTGTCTCATGATAACAAATGTAGGGGATTTTGGCTTTAATTCAAATGGACTTTAGTTTAAAATAGCTTATTATAATAATATTTTTATTCAGTCTGTAAACAAAAAATCTAATTTTGTATCGCCATGAAAAAAAGTTCAATATTTATTTTATTTTTTCTATACCAATATTTTTTCACTCAACCATGCAGTTGTATTGAAAATCCGCAATTGAAAGAATTAATTTCATGCGAGCCACAAATTTTCAAAAACAGCGCAAAAATATACTGGCAATACAATTGTGATTCTTCATGGCTGATTTTTCAAAATAATAATACCAAGAAAAAGATTTTCAGTCTTGATAAAGATTTGATTGACTTAACAACAAGATTAGGATATAGCAATATTAAAGAATATAAAAGTTCTTTTTTGGCAGAATTTCGAGTTATTACGGGGTGTTGTGAGCCCCCGGAATATATTTTACACAATAAAAATAATGCAGAAGTAATCGGAAAGCTTGGATCGCTTTTATATCAGGGGAAAATTAAAAACAAGATTCCGTTTATTCTGACATTAAAAAGTTACACTTCTATATTGTTTACGGATCTAAACACTAATAAAATCAGCGCATACTACATAAAACAGGGACTAATAGAAAATATTATGGTACAAAATAATTTTCTTACGATCGATGATATTTTTGAAGAAATACAAATGATAGACAATACCATCAGATTGCGATATAAAATATTAAATAATAAAACCGGCAGATTTGAAAATAAATCAATTAAAATTAATATACAAAACTTCTACAATCACCCTATTTAAAATAAACTTTACACCTCAATGAAATTCGGAATTATCTTTTACTCAATATTAGGAATTTTAGCGTTAATGATTGGAATATATCTGCTTCAATATCTTTTATTCCTTTCCATCATATTTTTTATCGGCGCGTTCATTAACGGAGTTTTTATTTACAAAGAATATCAGATCCACAAAGGCGATAAAGTTGAATATACTGAACAAACACTTCCTGATGAAGTGATCATTAAATATTCGTTCACAGGCAGGATAATCGCCATTGCTATATACAGTATTTTTGTAATCCTCGGCATCTTTTTTATATGTTGCATCCGGATCAAGTTCAATTTTATAACCGTGCTCATTTTGGTAGTATTAACGGCTTTTATTGTATACTTTATCATTAAAATAATTTCAGAAATCAAAAAAATATTAGCCGTCATCATTTCTATTGACGGAAAAGGGATTCAGGTAAAAGAACATGCAAGATATTTGTGGAATGACATCCAACTGGAAAAAATTACAGTTAAACATCTGGTAAGCCGGGAATCAAAACACGATTACAGACCGGAAATGAATTATCTTTATTTCTTTCATAAAAATGAAAAAATAGAAATTAATATTGACGATTTTGATATTACGGATTATCAGCTTTCACAGGTTTTGAAGATATTTCGATCCAGATACAATCATTCAGGCCCATTATAATTTTGAATGAAACAGTTTTATGATTAATTTTACAAAACACAGAAAATTAATCCCATGAAAAAACTTTTCTTTTTTCTCATCATAACCTTCTTTTTCACCGCCTGCGGGGAAGACTGCTACAATGCACCGCAGCCGATTGCTTTCAAATTTGTGAATGCCAACGATGAAAACCTGATTACCAACGGGACCCTGACGAACTATTCCGTAAAGGAGGAAAATCAGAAGACCATCCAGCTCACGAAAACGGATGAAAATCTGCTGATCCTCGAAAATGTAGGGGCTTATAACGGTACAAAAAACTATACGTTTACATCCAATGTCAAAAATTTCACTTTTACGATACAGTCGTCGGAGTTTAAAGGCGGTTGCGACGGGTACCAGATTAACAAACTAACTTTTACTGGCGTAGGAATTGATGTGAAAGACGAAAACGGCTATTACAAAATTATATTCCAGTAAGTTTTAGCCTTCAGCATTTACAAAACGTACAGAATGAAAGTAGTATTTCCGGCTTTGGCTTTGGTCCTGATATCAGGTTTATTTTTTGGGCAGAAAAGTGTGCCTGCCGATTTCAAAAAGATCCCGGAAATCCTCGATAATCCCGAACTTCTCTACCCTTTTGTGGTCCCGGATAAAAAATACGGCTATTGGTCGGTACTC